>NZ_ASRV01000149.1 GCF_000401215.1 Clostridium sartagoforme AAU1
TTTTAATTATATAATTATATTAATCTTATATAATTATATAATTAACTCTCTTTTTGAATATTAACTGTTTTAGAAAAACTTTTTTTAAATCCATTCTTTATTAATGGTATTATTAACGGTACAAAAATTCCAACCAAACTATATAATAACCACCACGCTCCACCTATATCATATATTACAGGGAATGTAGATAAGGTTGTTAATGGCAGTTTGTATGTAATTATTATTACCATTGTAGTAATCTTAAATGCTAAAAAGTGAAAGGTCATTATATAAAGTGTATTTTGTCCTATAAAATGTAGAATATCATTCTTATATTTATCACTTATTAATTTGGCAAAATATATATTAATATATATTCCTAGTAAAGAGTTTACTATAAAAAATGCTGGATTAACAAATATATTATCAGCAATACCTATATTCCCATATCTACTATTTAAAAATAGAAGAATAATACATGCTATACAATAACTTAATTTAAAACTAATCTTCTCTTCATGTTGTCTATAAAAATAACCTAAATGATATATTAGTAATGTTATTACTACTTTAGGACTTATAATTTTATAAATAAATCTAAATAATAATATATGTTTAGGTTTAATTATTTCATATAAATTAATATTATATTTAAGTGTTAAAAATCCATATGAAAAAAGCATAATAAGAAATACAAGCTTTAATTCTTCAGCTCTTTTAGGTAATACTTTATAACAAATATAAGAAATAATGTTGTATAAAATTGACACAAAAAATAATGTTACTATAAACCAAAAAGTGCCTAATAATCCTTCATTATAATTTAGAGTTATAATCTCCTTAATACTATATAATATACTATTTTGATTAAAATCATTTGTAGAGTAAATATATGTTTTCAAAAATATATCTCTTAGAAGCAAAAATAACAAACAATATTTTACATATACTAAATAGCTTGTTTTTATTTTTTTTATAATATATTTAATTGGAGTTTTAGAATTGCTATTATTATAAAAATATCCAGAGGTAAAGAAAAATAATGCCATATGATATTGATATATAATTTGTTTAGATGAATAATTACTATGTCCTACTACCATTGCTATTATTCCAAATGCCTTTACTATATTCATGTAATTATTTTTTTCATGCTAATATAGTCTCCTCAAAAACTTAAATTTTAAATATTAACTTATGCTTATCTCTATAGTTAATGATATTTTTATCCTTTTAAATCTTTTTTATCTTCGTAGTTGATATCCCCTCTGTTCTACTTAGATATACTACCTCACAATAATCTGAAAGATAATCAAATTTTCCTTTCCAATCATCTCCCATTACAAATATATCTATATTATTTTCACGAACATCTTCTATTTTTTGTTCCCAAGTATTCTCCGGTATTACTTCATCAACATATCTAATTGCTTCTAATATAAGCTTTCTCTCTTCATAACTAAAATGAGCCTGCTTGTGCTTTAATCTATTAAAATCATCAGTTGATAATGCTACAACTAAATATTCTCCTAGTTCACTAGCTCTTTTTAATAAATTTATATGTCCATAATGCAATAAATCAAAAGTTCCATATGTTATTACCTTCTTCATTATACTCACCCCTTTATTTTTTTTAATATTCTATTCTTATAAATTTCTAAAAAGTTTTTATATATTCTCTAGAAATTTAGAGAATATATAAATTAAGATAGAATAAATTACTATACAAAATATACTTTCAATTAAGATAGCCAAAATACTTGGACTAAATAATTTACCTAATAATATTGTTAAACTTGAACTAGCTATCCCAACAATAATATATATGTAAATATCACTTAATATTTTTCTAACATTAATATATCTTATTATCAGTATAATTCTAATGCACATAGTTATTAGTTCTGTCAAAACTATTGCTATAACTCCACCTAAAGCGCCTAATTTAGGAACTAAAGTAAAATTAATTAAAATATTTATTATTGCCGCTAAAACTAATGGCATTATATATTCTTTATTTTTCCCAGTTGGTAAAGCATATTGATTTGCGAAAACTCCGCCTATTGGTATAAAAACTACTATTAAGCTTGTAATTATCATATATGGAGATATTATATTAAATTCTGTCCCAAAAAATACAGGTACAAAATCATTGGTTACCCCTGCTATTCCAGCCATTAGTAAAGATGAAATTAAAACAGTAAAATTTAATGACTTATACAAATAATCGTCTATTTTTTCTGTATCATTGTTAGCAAACATATTTGCTATTCTAGGCATTAGTACAGTACTAAGAGAAGTTACTAAACTTAAAGCTATCCTTGAAATTTTTTGTGATTGATCATAAAATCCAACTTCGGTTAAATTTGATAAACCTCCAATTATTGTTCTATCTAATCCTGTATAAAAATGTACTGCTAATTGTGGGACCAACAACAAAAATGCTCCCTTTAAATGCTCAGATATCTTAAAACTTGAAAAATCTATTTTCCTAATATATTGTCTTATAAACATCCATAAGGTCAATATTCCTAGAAATGTACTAATTGAATTAATAGCTATATATTTATATAAATCATCATAAGATTTAACAAAAATAAATATACAAAGTATACCTACTATCTTAACTAAGATATTTCGACTTACTGTTTTTTTAAAATCTTCTAACCCTACATATAACCATGAAATGTCAAATATAGCTCCTATAACAATAGGTGATTGAATAATAAATATTTCTCTAAATCCTAAAGGACTATATCCAACAAATATTAAAAAATATATAAGTAAGCTTATACTTGAAAAAATTAATTGTATTAACCATATATTCCAAAAAGTTTTAGTTAACTTATTATTGTTATCTCTTACATATGCTATAGATCTACTTCCATAGTTCATGATTCCTATCATTCCAATAATAGAAAAAAGTTGTGCTACTCCTAATGTAGAGGTATATGTACCAATACCTTCTGCTCCAATCACTCTTGAAATATAAGGTGTCGTTATTATTGGCGTAATTATTATTAATAGTTGATATAAACTATTATATAAAAAGTTTTTTATAACATTTTTACTTTTCATTTTCATGCCTTTCCAATATGATATAATCTTTAAATCAAATAATTAATAAACCTATTAGCTACAATATTTTGATTTTGTTTATCATATAATAAATTTCTTACTTTTTTCCTTTCTTCCGATAAGGAATCACTATTATTTATTAAACTCTTTATTTCACTTTCTAGCTCTTCATAGTTACTAACCTTATTACCTGGAGTAATAGTTTCATAATCGAAGTACATTTCCCTATCTGTTTGTAAATAATCATCATAATCAAAATTATAAAAATTATTGGTCTGTCTAAAAGTAAATAATCTATATAACAACTTGAATAATCAGTGATTAATATATCAGTATACTTTAATAACATTTGAGAATCATATTCTTCATTAGTTATATCAAGTACGTTACTGAAGTCACCTAAATTAATATTTTCATTGTTGTGATAATAATGCTTTTTAATCAAAAAAGCATATTATTTTCTTTGCATAATTCATTTATTTTTCTTAAATCTAATATCTTATCTATATCAAATTTAACCTTTCCTTCTTTTCTATGAGTTGGCATATATAATATTATTTTTTTTCTTTATATTCTTTAGGAAAATTATTATCTTCAATATCGTCATTAAAAAACACGTCATTTCTTGGTTGACCAAATTGTAAAATTTTATTTTTATTAATTCTAAAGGCACTAGTATATATTTGTGAAATTATATCACTAGTGGATACTACTTCTAGACTTTTGCTTCAGGTCCTTTAAGTATTTTTTTAATATATTATCATCATCATTATCTTTGTGATTATTATTAATATTATCATCATACATTATCTTCTTTAATGGAATTCCATGCCATAATTCTATATGTTTTGCATTTCCTAATAAATAGTACGATACATCATCTTTTCCTGTACAAGTACAGTATTTCGAAGCAGTTAATTGATGATATATCCCTTTTAGTGAATTATGTATATATACTTCATAGCCTTGTTTTTTCATTTCATTATAAATATCAATATTTTTTGTTATCCATATTGCTCTTAATCTTTTATCAACTAACATAGATTTAAACAAATACTTACTATTGTCAGCAAACTTATTTCCAAACCATGAACCAAATATTACTTTCTTACTATTTCTAAAACATAAACAGCTTATATATGATATACATACATTAAAAAGTTTTCCTAATTTACTCATTCTAAATTCCATCTCACTCTACTTCATAATTATTATTTATAATACTCGTAATCCTATTGGCAACACTGTCCCAGGAATATTCATTTATATAAAAATCTCTATTTTTAATTACATTCTTTTTAATTGTTTCATTAACTAATAAATCTTTCATTAATATAGCCAGTTTTTCTGGATTATCCTCATCTATTAAATATCCATTTTCACCATGATTTATAAATTCCTTCATCTCAAATTCATTTCTTGCTATACATGGTAATCCATAAGTTAATGCTTCAATAAACACCAATCCATAAGCTTCAAATCTAGAAGGTAAACAAAATATATCACATAAATTAAAATAATTACTTAGTTCTGCGTAACTAAGATCTCCTAAAAAAGTAACTCCATCTATTTTTTCATCTAATGGCCAATCAGTAGGTCCTGCAACATAAAGCTCTGCATCTTTTATATATTTATCTTTTAATATTTTAAATGCATTATAAGTCAAGTCTCCACCTTTTCTTTTAAAATCTCTTCCTACAAAAAGAATTCTTCTATTATCTTTTTCACAATTATTAATTTTGTTTTTATCTAGATTGATACCAGCTCCCACCCAGTGGACCTTTTCCTTTGGTATACCTGTATATTCTACAAGATTATTAGATAACCACTTACTCATCGTTAATATACCTTGACAATTATTATATATTTCAATTTGTTGTTCTAATCTTTTATTTAATTGCTTATAAGATATATTTTCATATCCGCTATATTTAAAAAGTTCTGGAAAATTTTCACGAAAATAAACAAGTGAATCTACACTTAAATCTTGATATATATATGATTGATTTTTGCATTTACCATAATCCCCAATTTGTAAAACTACATCTTTATTGTTATTTAATAAAGCATTATTAATTTTTTTTTGAAAAAAATATCTATTAAAAGTGTTTAAAGTATTTACAAATGATATATTACCATTTCTAATTCTTAGTCCTAAGATCTTATTTAAAATCTTAATTGGAAGACTTGGAGATAGATCAAGTTCTTCTACTCTTACCTTGTTCTTAATAGAACTTAGTAATGAATATGTTGTTCCAGACCAAGTAGTCTCCTTATTTTTATTCCATTCACAAGCATATATTATCTTCATACATTACACCTTAATCTTTCATAAGTTCTATTTATACATGTTTTCATAGTACTTCTTATAATCACCAGATGTAACATTATTCATCCATTCCTTATTATTTAAATACCACTCTATTGTTTTTACTATTCCAACTTCAAATGTTGTTTCTGGATACCAACCTAATTCTTCTTTTATCTTATTTGGATCTATTCCATATCTTCTATCGTGACCTTTTCTGTCTTCAACAAACTTCTTTAAATTTTCAGTTACTTTATTATCAACATTCTCATGAATATATTTAATAACTGTATCTACTATTTGAATATTAGTTCTTTCGTTATGTCCCCCAACGTTATAAACTTCTCCAAGTTTTCCACCATTAATAACCATGTCAATTGCCTTTGCATGATCTTCAACATATAACCAATCTCTTATATTTAATCCATCACCATAAATAGGTAAGTCCTTTAAATTTAAGCAGTTATTTATTAAAAGTGGTATTAATTTTTCAGGGAATTGAAATGGTCCATAGTTATTAGAACATCTTGTTATGTTAACTGGCATTTTATAAGTATCTCCATATGCCTTAACCATCATATCTGATCCTGCCTTACTTGCTGAATATGGGCTATGAGGGTCTAATGGAGTAGTTTCCATAAAGTATCCTGTTTCTCCAAGAGAACCATATACTTCATCTGTCGAAACATGTAAGAACTTAACTCCTTCTTTCCATCCATCTTTAGTTTCCCAAGCATTTTTAGCACAGTTTAATAAGTTAACTGTTCCAAGTACATTAGTCTTAGCAAATACTTCTGGCTCTTTTATGCTTCTATCAACATGAGATTCAGCTGCAAAGTGAGCAACATAATCTATTTTATATTTTTCAAATAATGACGATACTAGTTCTGCATCACATATATCTCCTTGAACGAATATATGTCTAGAATCATCTTCTATACCTTTTAAGTTTTCTAGATTCCCTGCATAAGTTAACTTATCTAAATTTATAATTCTTATATCTTCATATTTATTAAGCATATATAATACAAAGTTTGAGCCTATAAACCCAGCTCCACCAGTTACTAAATAAGTTTTCATTTATAATTCTCCCCTTACAGTTAATTTTAATTAAAAACTAATAATTTTATATCTAGAAACTCTTTAGAGTTTCATCATTAATTATACATTATCAATTATTGATTAGATAAGTTTTGAAAAAAACTTATCAATGCTTCTTTCCAATCTCTCATTTCATCACCAACAGTACATCTTAGCATCATATTATCTAAAGATGAATACTCTGGTCTCTTAGCTGAATTTGGATACATATTCTTATATTCTTCAGAAGTACATGGATTTACTTTGCAGTTTCTTTCAGCAAGCTTCATTATTTCAGTTGCAAAGTCATACCAGCTACATTCACCTTTTCCTGTACAATGATATACTCCATACTCATCAGTTTCTATTAGTTTTAATATGTGATATGCTAAATCATTAGCATTTGTTGGATTTCCAAGTTGATCATTTACTACGCTTAAAGATTCTTTTTGAGCTCCTAAATTCATCATAGTATAAACAAAGTTCTTACCAACATATCCATAAAGCCAAGCTGTTCTAACTATATAGTATTTTGATGAAAACTCTCTAACATATTCTTCGCCTTTAAGTTTAGTTTTACCATAAACACTATACGGTGCTGTTAAATCAAATTCAGTTAAAGGCATTTCACCGACTCCACTAAATACATAATCTGTTGAAACTTGAACTAATTTTGCTCCTATTTCTTCACATACTATCGCTAGATTTCTTGGCCCAATAGCATTTATTTTAAAAGCTAAATCTTGATTACTTTCACAACCATCTACATTAGTTGCTGCAGCACAGTTTATTACAACATCAGGCTTGATTTCATTTAAAACTCTTTTAACATCTTCTAATTTTGTTATATCTAATTCTTCTACATCTAAAGCAAAAACTTCAGAGTTTTTAATATTTTTACTAACTTTTCCTATTTCAGCTTCACCAGTTTTAATTATCTTTTGAAGCTCATTTCCTAATTGTCCCTTAGATCCTGTTATTAATATCTTCATAGAAATTCTCCTTACTTATACTCAAAAGGTAAATCTAATTCTTTTAGAGTCTTTTGTTTCTTATCCTTTTCTGATAAAAGAATTTCTTCAATTCCTTCTAATGGCCACTCTATTCTAACTTCTGGGTCATTCCAAAGAAGTCCACTATCATATTCTGGTGCGTAGAAGTCAGTACACTTATAATTAAAGGTTGCTGTTTCCGAAACAACTAAAAATCCATGTGCAAAGCCTTCTGGCACATAGAATTGTCTCTTGTTTTCAGCTGTTAATAAAACACCTTCCCACTTTCCAAAGGTAGGTGATCCTTTTCTTAAATCTACAGCTACATCATAAACTTCACCTTCAGTTACTCTTACCAGCTTTCCTTGAGTATGCTTTGTTTGAAAATGCATTCCTCTCAGTACCCCTTTTTTAGACTTTGATTCATTATCTTGTACAAACTCCATTGTTAATCCAGCTTCAACAAAAGCATTTTTATTGTAACTTTCCATAAAATAGCCTCTATTATCTCCAAAAACCTTAGGCTCTATTATGTATAAGTCTTTAATTTTTGTTTCTATAAAATTAAAATTACTCATAACTACATCTCCTAATTTATCTTTTTTTAGCCTCTAACTCTTCAACTACATCTACTAAGTATTTTCCGTAGCCTGTTTTCATTAAAGGTTTTGCAAGTTCCTTAACTTCTTCAGCACTTATCCAACCTTTTCTATATGATATTTCTTCTAAACAAGCTATATAAGTTCCTTGAGTATTTTGAACTGCTTCAACAAAATTAGATGCTTGAAGCATTGAGCTATGAGTTCCTGTATCTAACCAAGCCATTCCTCTACCTAATAAATTAACCTTTAAATTTCCCTCTTCCATATATACTCTATTTAAATCAGTTATTTCAAGTTCTCCTCTTTTTGAAGGGGCTAATTCTTTAGACTTCTTAACTACTGAATTATCATAGAAATAAAGTCCTGGAACAGCATATTTAGATTTTGGTTTTTCTGGCTTTTCCTCCAAAGATAAAACTTTATTCTTCTCATCAAATTCAACTACTCCAAATGATCTAGGATCTTGTACGTAATATCCAAATATCATTGCTCCCTTTTCTAATGAAGCTGCTTCTTTTAAATGATTAGAAAAGCTTTGTCCATAAAATATATTGTCTCCTAATATCATAGCAACATTATCATCTCCGATAAATTCTTCTCCTATGATAAATGCCTCTGCTAAACCATTTGGTTGCTCTTGAATTGCATATTCAATTTTAAGTCCTAATTCTGAACCATCACTAAATAACTCTTTAAAATTCACTATATCTCTTGGTGTAGATATAATTAATATCTCCCTAATTCCTGCTAACATAAGCACAGACATTGGATAGTAAATCATAGGCTTATCATATATCGGTACCATTTGTTTTGACATTGCCTTTGTTACTGGATAAAGCCTTGTTCCTGATCCCCCTGCTAAAACTATCCCCTTCATATTACCACTCCTAATTAATAAATTTACAATTTTTGTAACTAGCTACATTAAAAATTATAGCTACAAACATCCAAAGATAGAAAGCTACTACTTCGGCTTCAAGTGCTTGATAAATAAATTCTTCTATAAATAATGTAATTAATGCTGAAAATACTAATAGAACAAATATCTGTTTTTCAAAATCAATATTTTTTGAAACAATATTTTTAAATGAAATTTTACCTATATATATAAATTGAATATAAAACAGCAAAGTCCCTAATATTCCCAATTCAGCTAATTTTTTTATAACTCCGCTTTCTGTAACCCCAAGTGAGAATGTATCTAATCCTTTTGCTCCAGTAGTTGCTATTCCAACTCCAAAAATCGGATTACTTTTAAACAAATCTAATCCAAAATTCCATCTTTCTATTCTCATTACATTCCCTTTGTCTGTTGTCCAGTTAAATATAGTTTGTATTCTATGAATAGCAAAACTTATTGAGGAATTTTCAATTTTACTTGCATCTATATTTAGTATTAATGCTAAACCTAATAAGCCTAAAATAATCATTATTACTAAAACTACTATATTTTGTTTCCTTTTATCAGAAATTATAATAGAGTAAGTAATAAATGCAAAAAGAATCCCTCCAAATAAAGAAACAAGTGGCCCTCTAGAACCAGTTGAAAAAATACCTAGTACATGAATAAGTACACTAAAAGAATATATAAAGACTAACTTTATATTTTTTTCCTTATAATACTTTATTAAAAAAAATAATGCTAAGAATACAGACATTCCTAGGACAACTCCTGCATTAAGAAATGATCCAAAGAAAGCCCTTCCTCTATAAATTACTACGCCTTCATAAGCTATTTGTCCATAGTCAGTTGGTATTAAGTTTCCCTTTGTAACATATTCATAAATGCATATTAGTGCATTCATTGTATTAAATATTATTATGTAATTAAGAAATTTTTTTAAATTTATGTTTTTTAAAAAAATATACATAGCATAAAAAATCAATCCGTATAATATATATTGATATCCGCCATATATTAATCTCTTAATGTTTCCATTAATAATTCCATTTAGCAAAACATATATAAAAAATATTATATTTATAAGAATAAATTTATATATATAATCAATTTTTATAAATTCATATCTTCTATATAAATCTATACTAAAAATTATTGTACCAATAAGTATAATTGCTACAAAAGAAATTCTTCCGAAATAATCAGTTTTAATTGCAAATAAGTGTATAATATTAACAAAAAATACTAAATACATAGCCAGAAAAGTGTACATATACTCTTTGTTAAATATTTTTAATATCTTATTATTATCCATTTTGCCTCCTATTTCCTTTAATTTTGCTTAAGTTTCCCAAGTTGTTCACTGTAAAAATCTACAATTCCTTTTATCGTGGCTGAACATAAATCTCTTCTTCCTTCAAGAATCCATTTGATTATTTTAAATAATCTTGTTATGTAGAAATATGTTGTATAATATACTTTGTTTTTTGAGTTATATCTTTTGTTAAATAAAAGCCTATTTCTAGTATTATAATAAATATAAATATATGACTCTTCTCCACCAGTTGATGCACTTACTCTATGATACATAAATGCATTTGGAATATATTTTATTTTAAAGCCTTCTTTAAGCATTCTGACAGATAAATCGGTATCCTCATAATAAAGAAAATAATCATCATTCAGTTTTCCAATTTTCCTAATCACTTTCTTTGGAATCAACAAACAACATCCAGTAGCTATTTCTACATTATAAGATAAGTTGTACTGACTCTTATCTTCCTCACCTAATCCTAGTTGATATGGAATTCCTTTTTTCCATAACATTTTCCCACCTGCTGACCAAATTACTTTATTATTATCAAAATAATATATTTTAGGAGTAATCACAATTTCAGCATTTGATTCTCTAATCATAATATTAATCATATCTTTATCAATTATAGTGTCATTATTTAACAACATTACATAATCGCAACCATTACTTAATGCATAATCTATCCCTAAATTATTTGCTCCACTAAAGCCCAAATTTTCTGCTGACTTTATTAGTACTATATCTTTACTATAGTCTCTTTCAAGTATCATTACAGATTCATCATTAGAAGCATTATCAACTACTATAATTTCAAAATTACTGTGACTTGATTTCTTAATTGATTCAATACAATCTGAATTAAATTTAGCTCCATTATAATTAACAAGTATAATTCCTACTTTATTATCCATTTGATACCTACAACCTCATTTATTTTATAAACTTTCTTAATATTTGTTCATTTCCCTTAAATCCAAATTGATGATTTATTAGTTTTAATGATTTTTCTGACATATAAATTCTCATTTCTTTATTTTCATTAAGTAGATTTATTTTATCAGCAAACTCTTCAAAACTATCAGTAACTATAAATTCATCTTTATAATTAATCCCTTCAGCTCCAATTGATGTAGTCAACACTGGTATTCCATTAGCTAAACTTTCTAAAACTTTAATTTTAATTCCTGCTCCTAGAGTTAATGGGACTATTGATAAATCTATAATTGAAAAGTATTCACTTGGATCGTCTACGAACCCTGTTACTATTATATTATCATTCTGCAAATCCATTATTCTTTTAGTTGGATTAGCTCCAATAATATAAAATTTCACGTTTTCTTTATTTATACTAGGCCATATATCATTAACAAAATTTAATACTGCAATTTCATTTTCTTTTCTATTCATTGCTCCCCAGTACATAATATTAAATGTATCATGCTCTTTATATTTAAAATTCCATTTATTAATAAATGGACTTAAAATATCTACATTCTTTAATTCACTTATTAGATTTTTATCTTTTTCATTTAATGTATAAATTCTATCAAACTTTTTAAGTTGACTTAATTCATATTTCCTTAGTCTTTTATATTCGAACTTATACAATGCTTTTTTTAAGAATTTAGCTTGGTTAACTCTTCTTTCTAAACCCAAAAAAGAAACATCATGTTCTATAATAGAAATCTTTGAAGTTGGAAATCTTTTTCTAAGGAAATCTATATATGAAATATTTTGGGTGTAATCTATAATTATATAGTCGTATTTTTTATCTATTTTCTCTAATAAGCTTATAACTCTCTTATCAAATCTAACAGATGCTATTATAGGTTTTAATATATTTTTAAATATATTAACAATTTTCTTTTTCTTAGAAACCTCAATATAATATTGATCTTCTGTAATAATCTTAATATCGCTATCATCTTTTCCATATTCATCTGAATTAAGAGTACATAATAAATCTACATCACAATTGATATTTTCTCTTAATGTTCTTATTATATTATAAGTTATATTAACCCCAGCTTGACTAGCATTCCTTTTTGGCAAAAATGATGATATGTATAATACTTTCATTTATTTTTCTCTCCATTTCATTTTTCCAACTTTCATACCTATAAATCTGCAGAAAAAATTCATAAATACTTTTAAAATAGATATATTTTTTATCCTGTAAAATTCTTTTTAAAATATAAATAAAAACATCTATTCCTCTATCATTAGCACTATATTCATTCAAGTAATCATTTGCTGCGAAAAATGTTCCTATATCTTTATATCTTTTATAAACCTCTTTTAACGAAAACTCATGAGAATGAATTATTATTGAATCAGCAGCATAATTAATTTTATATCCATTCATGATTAATTTATAAGCAAAATACATGTCTTCATTAGTAGGAAGATTTTTACCATCATAACCATTTAATTTTATAAATGTTTTCTTTAATATTGCTGAAGATGCATCTGAAAAGAAGAATGTCATTAGTCCTAATTTTTCAATATCTTTTTCTGATACAATTCTAGATTCCTTTGAATAATTTATTTCTCTAGTATACTTTTCAATAGTATGATTATCATACGCTATTTGTCTACTAAATGCGGCATCACATTTTCCATCTTCTATAGAACTTACTAATTCATAAAGCCAATTTGTATCACAAATTTTTATATCTTGAGTTATAAATACTACTATATCTCCCTTAGCTTCAAAAGCTGCTTTTTCTCTAACTAAGCTATGAGAAAAATTATTAATTGATATTTTAGTATATTCTACATTCAATTTTTCAAGTATCTCTTCACTCTTATCTTTAGAATCTGTAAGAATAAATTTAATTTCTGATATATTGACACCTTTTTGTTTTCTTATATCTGTATATAAAGCTTCAATATATTTTTCTCCATTATATATAGGACATATAATACTTATATCCACCCTTATTCCTCCATATATTTCATTTTATCTAATTGTGCTTTGGCTTCTTTAATTTCTTGTTCATTACTTTTGGAAGAAATCATTATATAATCTTCAGTTTCAACAACAATTATATCTTCAATCCCATTAACTACTATTGGTTTTCGCGATAGAATAATATTGTTACTTGAATTATGAGTGATTCCATTAGCTATAAATACATTACCATTTTCATCTTTTTCAGCATACCTCTCTAAGCTATTCCAACTTCCAACATCATCCCATCCAAAATCACAAGGAATAACATAAATAGACTGAGCCTTTTCCATTACTCCATAATCTATAGATATAGCATCTGTATTATGATAATTATTATCTATTATTTCTTGTAAATCTTCATATTCACATGAAATTATACCTTCTAAAGCTTCATATGTATTTGGTAAAAACTCACGAATAAGTTCAATTATATATGTTGAATTCCATACAAATATTCCACTATTCCATAAATACTTACCACTCAATAAATATTTTAAAGCACTTTCATAATTAGGTTTTTCTACAAATTTAATTGCTTTATAAATTTCATCATGATTATTCTCGCTTATCTGTATATATCCATAACCAGTTTCTGGTCTATTAGGTCGAATTCCAAATGTTATAATCGCATTACTATTTTTAATTAAATAATTATTTGCTTTTTCAATAACACTAATAAATTTATTCTCTTTTGATACTAAATGATCAGCTGGTAAAACTAAGATATTACAGTTAGGATAATATTTATTTATTAAAATTGAAGAAAGTGCTATACAAGGAGCTGTGTTCATACCAAATGGTTCTACAATTATGTTCTTATCTGGAATATTAGGTATTTGTTTTTTTACTAAATTTACATATTTTTTAGATGTACAAATAAATATTTTTTCAATATCCATATATCCATTTAGCCTGTCTACAGTCATTTGCAACATCGATCTATTTCCAAGCAATTTTAAGAATTGCTTTGGTTTTTCCTCAGTGGAGACTGGCCAGAACCTAGTGCCTCTTCCTCCTGCCATAATAAGTGCACATTTCATCTAATCACCTCTTATAATGTATTTATTATACTGCTCCTTCTTTTTTGATAACAGAAATAAAAGTTTTTAATATAATTTTTATATCCATTAATAAAGATCTATTCTTAATATAATACATATCCATTTTAACTCTTTCATCATAAGTTGTATCACTTCTACCATTTGCCTGCCAATATCCTGTTAATCCAGGTAATATAGAAAATACGGCTTCAGCATATGATCCATATTTTTCAATTTCCTTTTCAACTATTGGTCTTGGGCCAACTATACTCATATCACCTTTTAATATATTTATTAGTTGTGGCAGCTCATCCAAGCTTGTCTTTCTCAAGAAACCACCAACTTTTGTTATTCTTGGATCATTATCTAATTTAAAATTTATATAATACTCATTTTTTTGTTCCTCTGTGAAATTTTAAAAATTTCTTCTGAATTTTCATACATTGTTCTAAACTTATAAATTCTAAATTCTTTCATATCCTTACCAATTCTATTTTGTCCAAAAACTATTTTCCCTTTTGAATCAAATCTTATAACTATTGCAACAATTATAAATATTGGACTTAATAAAACAATGGAAATCAATGATAAAACTATATCTGCTAATCTTTTAACTGCATTATAACCAACCTTATTGGTCGCTTTATATGTTATTTCAATTTGCTGATTACTAGTATTAATATTATCCATACCTATCCCCCTAATTATCAAAACAATAAATTTCTAAATCATTATCATTAATATTTAAATATTCTTTCTACATATTTATTACTAATGCTACAAATAATATTACTATTTATAGCACAAATAATTATATCATAGATATTTATCAAAACAAACCCTTGTAATTTAATACCAATTATGTAAATTCAGTGTTTTTTATTGGCTTATTTTTTATTATTTTAAAAATTAAATTAAAATTTTCTTAAAACATAAATATTCTACTAATATTAACTTAATATTAATTTTCATAATGTTACGCTAATAGTTCTCTGTCGAAATTTACGATATTTTTTTATCAATTATATAGTTAAATATTATAATTTATAGAATTAATTAAATAAAAAAAATACTTATAATCTACATTTTATATTAGTATTATAAGTATTTACATTTTTTTCTATTTAAATACATACTTTAAGGAATTTATGGAATTACTTGAAACTCCTCCACCTATCTGTATTACTTCTTTACTTTGTTTTTTTTCAAATACTATATTTTGATCTATATCTAAATAATCATCACATAAAACTATAGCACCACTATTTAATGCAGCCACAGGCCCTGCGCTTAATGCATCTATAAGTTCATATCCCTTTGATGCATATATCTTTTCAATATAATTACCAAAAAATCTTTCTATTACTAGTGCATTAGTCTTATATCTATCACTTCCTCCTAGCCTATTTCCTTTAATATCTGAAGTAGTAATCAAATTAATATCATTTAATAGCTTATCTGATATAACTCCCGTGCCTCCAATTATATATGCATTTTTTAACCCTTCACCTTTTAACCAATTATAACCATTAGAATTTAAAGAATTTATTTCTGTTAATATTATTGGCATTTTATCTCTTCCTGAAATAGATGCTATTGACATTGCATCTGCTTCCGCATATCCATTTGCTATCACTATATTTTCAACATCATAACAATTATTATCTATATATTTTGCAATTGTAAGAGATGTTTCATACCTATCACTTCCACCTAGTCTTTCAACATTATTTACTCCTAATTGATTTAACTTTGTTTGAACATTCCTAGATACTACGCCTTCTCCTCCTGCTATTATTGCTTTTCTTGCTCCAAGTCTTTTTATTTCATTTATTGTTTCTAGTGGAATGCTATCACTTTCTACTAATAATATAGGTGCTTTTAAGTATGTAGCTAAAGGAGTAACAGCTAACCCATCTGCTATTGCTAGTCCATTAACTAATACTACTGTATCAGATGAAGTAAAGTTTGAACTACTAAGTTTTGCTGCTGTATCATATCTATCTACTCCTATAATACTTGTAAACTTAAATTCATTATTTTCTTTTGGAAATGTAACTTTAAAACTTATTTCATTTCCCTTTGCACTACCTACTTCTGAAATTACAATTCCACTATTTTGCCCATTATCAAAAAATAAACTATTTGAAATAAATCCACTATTTAAATCATTACTCCCAATGCTTGTCCGTCCTGATTCCTGTGATAAAAATGCAGTTCTTGTATTTCCAGACGCATATGTATTATTAATATCACCATTTCTAAAGACATAAATATGATCTGGATATCCATTTCTATTTCCTAAATATGCGTTAACATTTTCATTTATTCTATAAACAATAAGTCCTGAACCAGGCAGAGTGCTGTCCCAATTTCCAGACTTCTTTCTGAATTCTACCATAAAATATTCTTTTTCTGACAAAGGCGATTTAATTTTAAATGCAACTATATCATTCTTATTTGAACTTTGCGATGATTTAACAGTATATGTTCCATCACTACTGATTTCTTCAATATTCATGTTCAATCCACTATAAAAATTTCTAGTATATACTAAAGGTAACTGGCCATATCCATCTGTATTTGCCATTACATCCCATTCTCCGACTGGATTTCCTCTATAATAATATCTGTATAAATCAGGGTAATTAAATGCATGTAAAAATTCATGTATTGCTACTTTTATTAAACTTTTATTAAAAATATTATTTTCATCAGTTCCTACATTAATTAAATTATATGTAGCTAACTTTTTCCCATTTATTGATGAGTCACCAAAAAATCTAGTTTCATGCGGCCATAGCATATTGCTTCCTACCGTAGCTCCTGTACATAAAAAAGTTACTACATCAATTTCACCATCACTATTTTTATCTAATTCATCAGCTGATAAACTTATATTATCTTTTATCGAATCAAATGCCCACTTTATAAGAGCTTCTTCTTCTTTACTTCCTGCCGCATATTTTTCATAATAACTTCTTGTTTGTGGTGCCTCAATTGATAAATATGTATTATTTCCTTTAGGATAAATATCAGTATTTACTTTTACTTCTCCATAAGTTAAATCATTTATATATGAATTTAGTGAAATTGAGCCTTCATCTGCAACTTTATCATTATTTAAATCATTAAATAAATTATATGCTTCATATAATTGCTTTGATTTTTCTACATTCATAAACTCATTTTCACCTTTGAATCTAATAATCACAACTATATTATTTACTGTTTCTGATGATCCATTTGACATTAATGGTAGATTATTATTTTCTAAAGTTTCACTAAGGTTATCTACTCCAAGGCTTGTCCCATTTTCTATCATATAATTATAAATATTATTTTTCTCTATTGCGTCATCTGCTAGAGGTTTTACTGATGGTACTAAAAAGAGTAACGATAATATGACAGATATTATTTTTTTCATTCTTTTCCCCCTAAATATTAAAAATATTCCTTTATTTTAATTAATTCTATTTTTTCATATGAAACTTCACGCTATCACATAAAATTTTATACTATAATTCTTCAAAAACTACTCGTAGTAATTTTATCATTTTTTACATTTAATATCAAATACACTTATTTAAAATGTACATTTTTCTCTATTTCCAATATATCTTTATTTTTGCTATAATATATCTATATTTCAAAAATTGGAGGCTAATATATGAAAAAAATGTCAAAAAAGAAGATTGGACTTATTTCTGCAATTGTAATCCTTTTAATAATTATAGGTTCAATAGTATCTTATACATATTATCTATCTAGTAAAGTTGAAAGAGTTGAGGTTGATAGAAATGAAGTTACTAATACAGGGAAGGAAGCCCCTAAAGAAGCTAATGATGTTATAACTATTGCTTTATTTGGAAGTGATTTTTCTGAACTTTATGAAGTAAGTGCTGCAGATGCAACAATGATATTATCTATTGATACAAAAAATAATAATATAAAGCTTTGTTCTTTAATGCGTGATATTTACTTAGATTTACCTCAAGGTGGTAAAATGAACTTAAACTATACAATTTTAGATGGTGGACCTAGTTCAATACTAAAAGCAATTAACTATAATTTTAATTTAAAAATAGATAAGTTTGTACAAGTTGACTTAGCAAGACTTCCTAAAATAATAGATGCACTTGGTGGAGTAGAAATTGAAATAACTCCTGAGGAACTAGAATATATTAATGGATATATTGATAATATAGATCAAAACAATGGGACAACTACTAACCATATAACAACTTCTGGTATGCAGCTTTTAGATGGAACTCAAGCTTCTGCTTATTGTAGAATTAGATATACAGCTGGTAGAGATTTTAAAAGGACTGAACGTCAAAGAGATGTATTAAATGCTTTATTTGTTAAATTTAAAGATATTAATTTAACTGAAATTCCTAGTCTTATAAATAATGTATTACCATTAGTTACAACTAACCTTTCAAACTCTGAAATTATATCAATTTCAAGTAAAGCTTTAGGAATGGGGTTAAGTAATATAGAACAAGGAAGATTTCCTTCAGATGAAAATATAATAAGTGCAGGATTTACAGATATGTACCATACTAATATAGATATAGATGGAACAACCAAAGAACTTCATAAATTCATATTTTCCATAAATGAATAATGAAAAAAAGATTGGATGCAGAAGCGCCAATCTTTTTCCTATTTTAAATAAGTGTGCAACTTATTTCTTGATATCTTTCTTCATCTTTAGATACAATATATAAGTTAAAGTTATTTAGCTCTTTTATTTCAGATGTTTTTATAGAAAAGTTTTTTAGAGCTGTTTCTGACTTGTGAAAAATACTATACTCTAAGTAACTAAAATCACTATATTTACTTAGCGTATTTGACGCAGTAACTACAAAATTATCTTCTTTATAATATCTCTTCATTTAAATATTCTTTTAAATTCTTTATATGAATTTAATCCTCCATATTTTATATAATTTTATAATTTATACTAAACTTATTGAATATTATGATTTTTTAGGATAGAATTAAAATTTAGAAATATAGTAATAAAATATAAATTACAAGGAGTTAATATGAAAGTAAATAAATTAATAAGTATTATTGTTCCGTGCTATAATGAAGCAGAAGGCTTGGAACTTTTCTATTCAGAACTTACTAAAGTTACTGATTCCATTGATAACTATGATACTGAAGTTATATTTATTGACGATGGAAGTATTGATAATACGAAAATATCATATATAAGCTTGCTTCTTTAAATTCAAATATAAAGTATATTACATTTTCAAGAAACTTTGGTAAAGAAGCTGCAATGTTATCAGGTTTAAAAAATTCTTTAGGTGATTTAGTAGTAATAATGGATGCAGATTTACAACATCCACCTCACTTGCTACCAGAAATGATTTCTTCAATTGAAGAAAATTATGATTCTGTAGCAACTAAAAGGAGAAATAGAAATGGAGAACCCTTAATAAGAAGTTATTTTGCAAAGTTGTTCTATAAAATTATTAATAAAACTTCAAAAATTACAATAACTGAAGCTGCTACTGATTATAGATTAATGAATAGGAAAATGGTTGATTCTGTTTTAGAACTTTCTGAATATCACAGATTTACTAAAGGGATATTTGAATGGGTAGGATTCAAAACAAAATGGATAGAAATAGATAATATTGAAAGAATTGCAGGGCAAACTACTTGGTCTTTCTGGGGATTGTTTACCTATGCTATAGAAGGAATAGTATCCTTTTCTGTTGCTCCATTAAAAATAGCTAGCTTTTTAGGAATAACTATATCTGCTGGTTCTTTTCTTTATACTATATATATAATTATTAGAACTTTGGCTTTCGGAAAAGATGTTCCTGGCTATGCCTCTTTACTATGTATAATACTATTTATTGGTGGAATTCAATTAATTTCTGTTGGAATAATAGGTGAATATCTATCTAGAACATATTTAGAGGTTAAAAACAGACCTAACTATATTACTGATGAATCAAATATAAAAGACATTAAATAACGGAGATTTAATTATGAAAAAACTTAATATTGATTTTATTCTTCAATTTTTTCGCTTTGCTATTGTTGGAATAATAGCTACTATTATTAGTTATTCAATTTACATAATATTGGAAAAATTGGGTTTACAGTACAATATTTCTTATACATTAGGCTATATAATAAGCTTTTGCTTTAATTATATAGCGTCAACATATTTTACTTTTAAAACTAATGTATCTGCTAAGAAGGGAGCTAAATTTACTTTTGCTCATATTTTTAACTATTTATTACAAATGATTTTGCTAAATATATTTATTTACTTAGGAATTAGTAAAACACTTGCACCAATATTTGTTTATTGTATTTCAATACCTATTAACTTCTTAGTTGTCAGGCTGGCTCTTAAAGATAAATAGACTTAATAAGAATTGATAACATATTATATAAATTATTTAAATAATATCAATCAAGCATATCTTATGAAATAAAAATAGACATCTTATCACATTAATCTTATTCAGATGTCTATTTTTTTATTTTAATAAATAAATCCTATATAAACTTCAAGATAAACTACTACTTAATATAATTTATAATAGTATCTTCATTTATTCTATAGCATTGTTTCATAAAATAAGGCATTTCATTCCAGTTGCCTAAATTATATCCATAGATACTGGGTGGTACCTTTTTAAATGTTATATTACTTTTATCTGAAGAGTTTTGATATTCTTTTATAATATTTAAATTATAATCTATTTCTATGGATGTATTTTTATATCCCTTGTAATTTATAAAATAATATTTAAATGCTATTATTAAATAAGGAATTATTAAAACATAAAAAACTATCTTATTTAACTTTATACTTTCCTCGTAATATAACTCTGAGAATGTATAGCAAATAAATATAAATATTAATAATTGAGATGGAAAAATTATTTTATATGCACTTGCAAATCTTGAATCAGCAACTAAAAGCATACCTTGGGCACCTATTGCATTTATCATAGACGATAAAATAAATGGATTTCCTCTATTCAATAATATAAAAATTCCTACATATATCATGGAAAAAATATAAATTATAGTGAATCCTAGATAAAATAAAGTAATCTCACTAGTTATATTTTCCAAAGTAATAACTTCAACTTTATATCCCTTAATAATTACAACATATATATAACATAAGCTTGATATTAACAAACCTATTGCTAATAATATATTGAAATATCTAAGTATTTTATTTTGATTATGCTCCTTAGAAAACTTGATTATCCATATTACTAAGCATATACATACAAGCATAGTAAATATTGCTACAGGTTTTGAAAATATATTTGTTTTTAGTATCTCTGTTACAGTTTCTGATATCTTAATTACTACTCCACTATCTTTTTCAAGTAACATTCTTTTTACTGATCCAAATGTAACTAAGCCATACCCCAATAGTAGTGGGATAAAATTTATAAAATATTTGGGCTTTAATTTATATCCTTTAATAAACACTATATATAAACTTATCAAAACAAAATATCCAATTCCAATCGCTCCCGCTTGTTGAGTTGATGAACCTGAAAAAAATCCTAGTACAATAATCCACAAGTTAACTTTAGATAAGTTTCCCTCCTTTGAAAAATATCTTAGAAATACATATCCAAATAATATAGAAACTAAAGCAGGATATAAATAATTTAAGGCACATGCAGCATAATATAAAGTTGTATTAGCTATTTGTGTTGGCATTGCTAAAAACAAAAGTGAGCTTACAATAGCTGCTGGTAAAATCTTATTATTCTCTATATCTTTATTACTAATCTTGGCAATTAAAAAAGCTCCTAATGTTATAATTATTGGATTTATTATTCTATATAATAATACATCATACTTCACCAGAAGCGATAATATTACATGGACCCATACTCTTCCATTCGTATTTAATTCCTTCCACATAAGTTTTGGCAAAAATGAAATTCCATTTTGAATGTCCCTAGAATAATATAAATCATCAGCATATATATATACATACCTATGTATTATATACATGCATAAAATTAACAACATAAATGGAATAAAATTTGTAATTATTGATAAATGTTGTTTTTATTTTCACTTCTCATATGCCTTTTCTCCTAAAATGATCTCTTACTATAAATAGTCTTGAATTTTATTATAACATAATATCAGTAATTTGAACTTTCTTTTTCCATATTAATCTAAATTTATACTATCGATAAACTTTTCTCTATCAATAAAATATCTATTAAACATCTCATTCTTTTCTATACATTCGTCAATTGCTTGTCCTAAAGTAAATGCATTAATTAATCCCTGTATTCCTTCTTTTGCGCAAATAACAAATCCACTTGCAAGCTTCTCTCCTGGTATGGTGATTCCTGTACACTTGCACATATTTATTGCTTTAACTATTCCCTTTCCCCCATTAGATGTTATTTTCTTTTCAGCCTTACCCTTAAAGCTTCTTTGGATAGTTTCATCATAGCCATAAATATCTATTGGTCCTTCATAGGTTAAAATAATATCTGCAATATCCTTATCAAATATATTTTTTATTTCTTTTATAGCTATATTCCTTTCATATATGTTATCAAATGAGTATTCTATAAATTCAAGCTTTATGCCTTTTTCTTCAGGAACATTGCTATTCTTACTATCTAATTGATTTTTTAATTGCTTTTCCTCAAAGACTTTATGTTTATTTAGATTACTAATCACTTTATCTATCTCAACTCTCATATCAATATCATCAGGCAAAATAATTGAGTTGTGCTTAGGAATTGCTATTCTTAATTTAGTATCATTTATATTTTTCCTCTTATTTAATACATCAGAATCATTTTCATTACATTCTTTATTCCTTATTTTATCATTTTGAATTTCCTTATCCAAAATATCAAAAACTACATTTTTTAATGTTGGAAAATTTTTAGAAATTATCCCAATACCTCCTGTAAAAGATATACTATCTGTGGATAAACTTTCCTTTCCTGTGACTAATCCTACTCCTGATCCTATAAATGAATATAAGTTAGTACTAAGTGCTGGAGCTAAAACTGAACCTCCACCATCTGTTCCTATTCCAAAATCATTAATTCCTTTTAAAATATTAATAGCTGTTCCACTACTTGAGCCTGTCATGCATCTATAAGTTAATGGATTAATTAAATCAGTGTCTACACTTCTACCAAGATGAGACATCTTATCCACAGTTAAAAATAAATATTTAGAACTTTTTCTTAATTTATCCACTAAACCTTTAGGAATATCCACAGTATTTTTAACGCCAAATGTTAAGAAGTCTTTTTCTTTATTTTTTACTTCTTCTTCTGATGTCTTATTTATAGATATAACAGACTTATATAAATTTTGTTCTGCTAAAATTCTAGCTTTATATACTTTTGTTCCTTTTTCCATAAATTACACCCCTGAGGTCCAAATTTTTTCCAGAAAGCTACTTCCGTTTTCAGGAGCTTTTACTTTGAAATAATCTGCAACTGTTGCTCCTACATCTGAAAGTGTTTCTCTTACTCCAACTGTTCCTTCTTTTATATTTTTTCCATATATCATAAGGGGAACCATTTCCCTTGTATGCTTGCTATGACCAATTGTTGGATCATTTCCATGGTCAGCCATTACTAATAATATATCATCATTTTTCAAAGTTTTAGTAAGTTCACCTATAAGTTCATCTGCTATAAGAAGTTTTTCTGCATATCTATCAACATTTTCTGCATGACCTGATAAATCTGTTTCTTGTACATTGCAACATATAAATCCTTCTTCTACTTCTTTTGATATTTCTATTGTTCTTTTCAACACCTTTTCAGTATCTACCATAGGAATACTTGTGCCTTTTTCATTTATAACTACATCTGCTACTTTTCCTAATAAGTAAACTGGTACATTTTCTTCTGATAGTATTGTTGAAACTTGATTTTTTGGGTTAACTCCATATCCAAGATGAATACATTCGTAACCCTTATTATAAACTCCTGATTTTGGTGCATTAATTCCTATATACCCACCATCTTTTTCTTCCTCTGCATTTAATATATCTTCTAAAGTTATTTCTCTTCCTCCAAAAGTTATAACTCTAGGAACTGTTGCAATTGATCTAACTATATGTCCAATATCTAACACCTTACTAAATGATATTAAATCCAAAGCTGAAGTTATATTAAAGGCTTGACCTAAATCACATTCTATATTATCTGCAACAGTAAGTGCCTCTTCTACTACTAAGTACTTTTCTTTTTTACTTTGCTTATATCTAACCTTATATCCAGCTTCCTTAATAGCATTATATATAGCTTCTATTTTATTTTTAATAGGTTCTCTAAATGGCATCTTTGGTTTTGTCCCCATTATCTCTTGATGTCCAAAAAAAGTATCTGCTCCAAAATGAGTTAACTTTGCCTTTCCAAAAGTTGCATGAGGATTTTCCTTCATTCCATTTATTTCTGTTCCTAATATATTTATAAGACCTAACTTTTCAAGATTTGGCAAAGTTACATCTTTTCTTCTTTCTAATATATGAAGACAAGTATTTGAATTTAGATCCTGAGGTCTTGTTTCTTTAACATCATCCATTTCTCCAATTCCAAAACCATCGAGTACAATTACAATAAATTTTCCCATATTACTTCCTCCTTCTTTTTCAGTGCACAGTTCACGGTTCACAATTCACAGTTATTTGTCAGTTCACAATTCTTAGTTCACGGTTCACAGTTATTTTTCGGTTCTCAGTTCACAGTGCACAGTTATTTGTCAGTTTACAGTTCAAAGTTATTTTAATTTATAACTATACATAATAACCTTGATATACTTCGCTACTGTTGATTATTATATATTTAATTAATTAAATTTCTACTTCTATAGTTAGTCTTGGCCAAATTATCTCATCAATTCCTTCATTTTTTTATTTTTCATTTTTTCTGCTTATAATTAAAAGAAACTTCAGCACAGGGTTATACTACTTCCATCCCCAGCATCCATTTCTTTTCCTCTAATTATTTATTCAATTTTATATAGTTCACAGCTCACAATTCACAGTTCACAGTTTACATTTAGTACTTGTTACCTTATACCTGTTACCTATAAAATCAAAACAACTGTGCACTGTGCCTTGTGAACTGTGAACTAAAAAATGCTTTGCATTTTTTACAACTATCAATTAACTTCTCTTCCTTGTGAGTCATAAATTCCAACTATTTCTGGATTACCACTCTTTATTCCTTTAACTATTGCCACATTGCTTCTTGTAACAAAGATTTGAGTTCTAAATGCCATAACTACTGTATCTGATACCTTGCAGTTTTCTGATAATTCAAAATGGTAATCTATACTCTCATCTGTTGGTGGAATAACTTTTATAATCTTTGAATTTTCTAAATCTTGACCAACCAAAGCATTTTCCATATGAGATCTTCTATAATGGCCTCCTCCATAACAATAAGCTTTATCTTGTAAGTTATGTGATACTTCACTTACATAAACCATTGCTGGAAGTTCATCTCCATCATTAAATTTATGATATGGTGTACTTCCTGTTAATCCATGTCCAGGTTCTCCATGGGTCCCACCTTCTCTATATATCTTTTCGATAGAATTAACACAAGTAGCTGAAGGCATATTTAATTGATTTATTTTTATATTAAATTCTTTTTCTAATATTTCTTTAGCCTTCTTAATTGTATCTATATTATTTGTTCTTTTAATTTCATTACTTTCTTCATTGAATAAAAAGCATGGAAATGAAGTTACTCCTGATAAGTTTAAACTTTTAAGCTTAGTTAATTCTTCTCCTATACTTTTAAGTTCATTTAATTTAAATCCGCCATATTGTCCCGAATATAAATTATCATTTTCATCTAAGACTCTAAGCATTATATTTTGCTTTAGTCCGAGTTTTGAACAAACTTCATTTATTTCTTTTGCTTTTTCAATTGAATAAACTGTAATGTAATCTGGTCTAGACTTAATTACCTTTTCAATTAAAGTTTTAGGAATTTGAACTAGGTGTCCAACATGACCTATTTTTATATTATTGTCAATCATAACTTCAGCTTCTTTAAAATCCACTACTACAGCTCCATCATAGCCAAGTTTCATAAATTCCTTGCAAACAAGTGGATTTCTGCCTATTTGTTTACTCATAAAATAAAGCTTTATACCATATTTATCTGCTTCGTCTTTAATCTTTTTTGCATTTTCTATTAAAGTATCCAAGTCTATTAAATAAGTATCTGGCATTATTAATCCTTCTTTATGGAGCTTAAATGCAGCTTGAACCAACTTTCTGTTTCTATTTATTGTTTTTTCAAGAAACATCTTTACTCCCCCTTACTTTGCTTCTCTTTTAACGTCATCAATTGCGCTTTTTAAAATTCTTATTATGGTGTCTGCACCACTTCTCATTGGATTTACTCTTATCATTCTTTTCTCTAAAGTAGGATCTGCTTCTCTAAAAGTTCCTGAAACTCTATACATCATAGGAACAAATTCATATTTTGATTCTGACCCCACAGGATGTGATGCTGCTCCATATTTTGTAGTTAACTCCAGCACATCTTCTGCTATATCTTCATTTAACTCAACTAATAAAACCTTAGATTGAGCATTTGCAAGAAATGCATCTTTTACGCCTTCAACTTCTCCACTCTTTAATCTAATTACAAGTTCTTCATTCACTTCTGATTGTATTGCTAATGCAACTGGAGCATAAACAAGTCCTCTTAAAGCTTCCATTGCTTCATGTCCTTGAACTTGACTTCCTCCTGAATAATTAAGTGAGTAAACTTTATCTATAAGATCTTTCTTCCCTATTAATACTCCTACACCTTCAGGTCCTAATACTTTAAAAGATGAAAAGCTTCCAAGGTCAGCTCCACATTGATTTCCTATTTTCTTTACTTTTAAAGCTGCATAATTATCATCTGTAACTATTTTTATATTAGGATTACCTTCTTTAATAGCAGTTATAACTTCTTCTAAATCATAAGAATCATCAATCTTTTGTCTTGTATTTTGTACTAATGCACCTTTTATTTCTGGATTTTTTGAAATCACTTCTTTTATATTGTCTAAATTATTAAAGTTAGCTTTTACAACATTAAGTCCCATAGTTTCAATTGTAACCTTTGAAGTTGGATATATTGGTGCATCATGAACCAATATAGTATCTCCACTTTTCATGAAACTAATTAATCCCCATCTTATTGCTCCTGTTCCTGCTCCTCTTACTAAAATTGCAGCTTCTGCATCAAATACTTCTGCAAAAACATTTTCTACCTTTTTAGTATAAGTTGGTTTATTTAGCCCTTTAACAACTCCTAAATCTCCTAAAGATAGGATTTCTCTCCCATCGAAATGCTTTGTTATAGTATCTATTACTTTAAATTGTAGCTTTTTTGCTTCCTCTAACTCTATTGAATGTAATGGGTATGTTCTCATAAGCTATCCTCCTACTTTAGTCTATATATATTTTTTATATTATTAACTAACATATTTTCTATATGCTTGTTAGAAATTTCTTTTTCATATAATCTTGGCAAGAAGTTATCTATTAAATAACTATACCCAAGTCCACCATTGTCTTTAAAATGAGATTTTCTTGTAATATCCATAGATAATACTATTTGATTGCTATATCCTTTTTCACAAAGCACTTTTAACCATTCTGCTCTTTTTTCATCTGGTTGATAATTATTTTTCCCAATTGTATCAAACGCTATATTCACTCCTGTATCAAGAAGTCTAACCATATATTCTAAGTCTCCACTTAAATCTATATGACTTAATGTCACCTTAGATAAATCCACATTAAAATTTTTAAATATATCAATTTGCTCAAGTCCTAATTTTCCAAGAGTTGTATGAGTTATTATTGGAGTTCCAGTTTCAAGATGAGCCATACATGAAGCTTCAAAAACCTTCTTTTCCATCTCTTCTATCTTATTTAAACTAGTTCCTATTTCACCTATAACAGATGCCTTTACCGATGTTTCATCAATTCCATTTATTATTTCATCTACTAAAATCTTAGCCATTTTTTTCTCATTTATTTTATAAACTTCCTCTGGAAGAAATGGCTCTTTATAATATCCAGTTGATTGAAGAATATTAATTCCTGTTTCATTAATTACTTCAGCTACATATTCAGTACTTCTACCCATGCCTCTATTTGTAACATCTATAATTGTAGAAACTCCTTTAGCCTTTAAATCTTTAAATTCTTCAATAGTTTGCTTTTTATTATTTAAAAAACAATCTATATCCTTCTTTACTCCAGACAAATCTATTGTAATATGCTCATGTGCATAAATAATTTCCTTATTCATAAAAACACCACCTTTGTTTAATGGGAAGAATGAAAAAATGAATAATGAAAAAATTGTGGAGATAATTCAGCTCTAGCTGAATTATGGGAAATTTGATTTTTTAAACTCCTTAGGAGTTTATTCCTTAATTCTTTCACTTTTTTCATTTTTCCCATAACTCAGTTTATCTGAGTTATCCCCTTAACTCTTTCACTCTTCCCTTCTTCCCAACTCAGCTTGTCTGAGTTATTTCCCTAACTCTTTCACTTTTTCATTCCTTAATTTTTCCCATTCCTACTTAGGTACTACATATAATCCAACTAAGTATAATACGTTTATTAATATACCCACTGCTATTGCTCCTACTGGACCAACCGCCATGTCTACTATTGGTTTCTTTGAAGTTTTATTTAATACATATAATCCAACTACTACGAATAATCCAAGTCCTGGTGCCATAGCTTGTGCAGCCATCATACCACCTATTAATAAAGCCACTTCTAAAACCTTACTCATTGCAGTTCTTATGTTGTCTCCACATTTTCTAACTCCTGGGAACTTGTCCATAAGCTTAGCTAATCCATCTAAGAAATAAATTTCTAAAGCCATCACTGCTGCTCCTGCAACAAATGCTAATATTGGGTTTCCTATTAAGAATCCAACAACAAATACAAATGTCATACCTGCTGGTGCATATACTCCAGTTGAAATTGCAGTAGTTGCAACTAGTGGTATAAATCCTATACCTCTTGCAAATGCTGTCATTGCAGCTTCAGTTGTCTTTCCTTCTGCTAAAAGATTTAAGCTTATTGGGTCTCCAGCTACTAAACTAAGGCTTGTTGCTGCTGATACTAATCCACCCATTAATGCTAATATAGGTAAATTCTTTTTAATCTTCTTAACTCTTTCAGCAAAAATTGCTGCTAAATCAATTTGTGGTGCATTTGGATCTGCTTTTTCTTGCATCGCGAAAATTATCATGATTATCATACCTGCAAGTAATGCCATACCTTCTTGATCCAATTTAATTTTAGCTGCACCACCATTTACAGCAAAAGTTCCATAAATTGCAGTAATTTGTCTTACTAATAAAGCAATTATTCCTGTAAGGAAACCTTTTTTAATTCCAAATTGATAAGAAACAACAAGTGCTGGGAATACTGCAAAAGCAACTGTTATTGGAGTTCCAACTTGTCCTAATGCACCTAAGAAATTAACTGGTAACTTTGCAAATAAATCAACTACAATTTGTAGTCCATAAACTATACCTACTCCATAAAGAGCTCCTACTACCCCTGATATAACTAGTCCTTTTTTGCCACTTGGACAGAAAGAACCTATAATATCAGTACCTAATAATATACTGTGAATTAATATAATGGATGCAGCTATTGATACTGGAATACCAAAACCTATAACTAATCCAAAGCTAATTGCAAAAGATGTTGCTGCTAAAGCTTTCTTGTCCATTCTTCCTTCTAAGTATTCTGGAACTATAGCTCTAAACCCATCATTGAAAACAGCTATACCTGCATTTGCTAATATTGCTGCTAGTGCACCTAAAAGTGCTACAACTACGTATTGCATAAATAATACCTCCTAAAATTTTTTATAATAAATTTAAATGAAAACTGATTGATTTTTATAATTTACTTCTATAGTAAATACTTAAGTATTACTGGTATAACTTCTTCTGCATGTTGTGCTGTAAATCCATATGCTTTTTTTCCTGCTTCAACTTCTGCTTTTATTTCTGCTTCACTTCTAATATTTCCTGGCATTGATACAGTTGCACATTGGTTCATTCCAAGTAATGCTATTGCCATTGCAAGTGCTCCACCGCCACCAGTGTTACATGCACCTAAATAAAAATCTGCTGTTCCTGTTTTTATTGCCATCGCTGCTTCTATATCACTTTTGATTTCAATTGTCACTTTGTCTCCTGCTACTTTGGCAATTATGTCTGCTACTCTTTGTTTGTCTATTTGTCCGCCTACTACTATTCTTTTCATTTTTTATTCCTCCCATATTTTAAAATTTCTCTTTTTAAGTTTTAGTATTAGCTTTTGCATTAAGTTTATTTATTATTAAATTTTTCTATCTTGTCATACATTAAGTTATTAATTAAAGTAAAGTACAAACATGCATTACTATAAAATCAAACTCTGATTCTGGAATTTCACCTAAGATATTCTCTAAATCCCTTGCTACTAACACAGCTTTTTCATAATTTTTATCTTCCTTTAAAGATTGCGCTACAACCTCTTCTAGCTTATTTACCAAATCATTATTTTCAATTCTTGATAAAGCAGAGCACAAATGAGTTATGAACATAGCTGAATTTTCTTCTAAAAGCTTTATTCCCCTTTTTTCTTCAAAGTATTCTATAACTTTTATAACTTTATCATAGTTATCTTGTGATAATTGTCCTGCGTCTCTTAGTATGTTTAATCTTAATGTTAAATCCATCTTCAAACCTCCAATGTACATTTTTTTGTATTTTGATGCTTACAATACCCCTAATATTGAGGCATTATTTGCTTGTCTATAACTGATTTTTGATATTCCTTCACATCTTCTACATTTAATACTCTAGAAAAAAGTGCTGGAACTATAGAATTTCTTCTGTTAGAAATTATAACTGCTTCTGTATCTTTAATATTTTTACTTTCTCTATTTATTGGAATAAACTTAATATCATCTTTTCTATCTTCAATATCATCTAAATTCCAAATTGCTGCATCTATTTTATTTTCCTTTATAGCTGTCATAAATTGACTGTAGCTTAGAGGAATATATTCTACTTCTATTTCATCAAAATATATTTTTGTTAGCATAAATTGGTCTATAGATGAATTATCTATCCCAACTCTTGTTCCTTTTTTGAATTCACCTTTAAATTCCTTTGAAACAACTATTATATGTTCATTAACATAACTAAAATCTCCAAAGCTTTTAACTATTTGGATTTGTTTATTATTCTCTAAATAATAATCTGCTGTTAACCTTGAAGTTACTGCAAAATCATATCTGCCATCTTCTAATGCCTTTAATCTATGATTAGATCCTCTCATAAATGCAAGATTTGTATTTACTCCATTATCATTTAAACATTTATAAATTCCAGTTGCCAATCCTTCATATCTTTTTGAATATGGTAATGGCATAACCCCTACTAATGACTTTATACCTGTAAGTTCTAGAAGTCTTATATAGTCTATATTCTGAATAAAAGTTCCTAAATGTCCTCTTGATTCTAAAGTTATTGCACCATGCTCTTTTAAGAATTTTAAGGCAGATTGTATTGTTCCTCTTGCTGTATCATAGCTTTCAGAAAGTTCTGCCACAGTTTTTATTCTATCACCTACATTTAAGGGTAAAAATTCAACTGCTAAAGAAGTAATTGCTATTCCAAGCTTTTGCATAAGCTTATTATGAACATCCACCTAATCACCCCCGATTTAACGTACAATATTTTGTATATTTATAATATAGCATCTTTTGATTACCTTTACAAGAGTATTTTTAAAATATTTTATTTCCAATTTTTTGGACCCCAGGGGTAATAGCTCTATTACCCCTGGGGTCCAAAAATTGGAAATTATTCTTTTATAGGTAGTAAAATTGTCACTGTGGTTCCTTTATTTAATTTACTTTTTATTTCTATTCCATATTGATTCCCGTAAATAAGCTTAATCCTGCTATCAACATTATTTACTCCTATTCCACTAAAATGCTCATTTCTTGTTTCTCTCTTTTCTTTAACCTTTTCTAAAGTTTCTTCTTCTATTCCAACTCCATTATCATATATTTCTATTTTTATATCTTCACCTTGTTCTTTTATAAATACTTGAATTTTTCCTTCTTCGTCAGATGGAAAACCATGAAAAAATGAATTTTCAATGAATGGTTGTAAAATAAGCTTAGGAACTAAATATCCATTACATTCAGGCATTATAAAATATTCCACCTTAATCCTATCCCCATATCTAATATTATTTATAAAACATAATTTTTATATTTTCTATTTCTTCTTCTACTGTTATAAACTCATCTGTCTTACTAATGGTATTTCTAAGCAGGCTAATAAATGAATCAAGTGCTGATATTGATTTTTCATTACTGCCTTGCCATATAAGCCATTTTATACTTGATAATGTATTAAAAATATAATGTGGATTTATTTGCATTTGCAAAGCATGAATTTCTGCTTTTCTTTTTTCCTTTTGAGCTTTAACAAGTTCATTAACATATCTATTTAAGTCCTTTATCATATAGTTAAATGTAGATGAAAGTTCTTTAACTTCTCCTGGTCCTTTTACTTCTATATATTCATCAAAGTTTCCATTTCTTACATTAGACATTTTTTCAGTAAGCAAATATAAAGGCCTTGTCATTTGCCTAACAATTAAAAATATTCCTATTAAAATTCCTAAAGTTATTACAACGCAAATCAAAACTATTTTACTTACATCATACATTTTTCCTAGTGCTTTATAATTATCAACTGTTCCACATATGGTTAAATTACAATATGGCAATCTTTGAATTAATATTGTATTCTTTTTGTTATTATAACTCTTACTAAGTTCCTTCGATAACACTAACTCATCTATATTACTTCTAAATGATTCTTGAACTTGTCCGATATTCTCTTTTTTATTTGAAGATAAGACTTCATTATTTTCATTTAATAAAACTATATCATTTATTTCTAAAGTAAAATAATCATAGAATTTTTCAAAATCTTTTTCTTTTATTGTAAAATATATAATTCCATAAGGTTCCCCATCTTTCAAATTTAAAGCTTTTGTTATGACAATTACTCCTTCATCCTTTGTTGATGATGTAAAACCTTTTTCTAAATAGTTATATATAATAGTTTTACTATTTTCTAATGCCTTCTTAGAAATATCCATATTCAATATTTCTTTTGGCCTCATAGTTAAAATTTCTGATCGATTAAAATAAGATTTTTCATTTAATCCTACTACTAAGACACTCATATCATAAGTGTTAGTTGATAAAGCTGATTTCATTTGATTTTTAACACTATATATAGTTGAAAAATTTTCTTTTGTTGATAAATCATTTGCAGTGAAAAAAAGTCTAAATGCTCTATGTGAATTTACAGAATTTATTACTTTTACTAGTTCACCATGAAAATCATAAAGTTCATCATTTATCTCTTCAAATATTTTCTTTTGAGAATCACTATATGTATCTGTAAAAATATTCTTAGATATATTAATTATAATGTAACTAATAGAAGCTGATACACAAATTACTCCTGCAACAACAACGCATAATATCTTAACAAATAGACTATTCTTTATCAGCTTCTTCTTCATTACATTTCACTCTCCCTTGATTTTAATCGTCTGTAATTGCTTGGTGTATATCCTGTTATCTTTTTAAATACTCTACAAAAATAACTATGATCTGAATATCCAACCATATTGCTTATTTCAGAAACATAAAACTTGTTCTGGAATAATAAATCACAAGATTTTTCTACTCTGATTCTATTTAAATACTCTGAAAAACCTTCTTTACAATGATTGTTGAAATAATATGATAAATAATAATAATTAAAATTAAATACTCTTGAAATATCGCTTAACTCAAGAGGTTCATTGTAATGCTCATTTATATACTCTAAAATTTCCTTAATTTTTTCTTCTTCAATACTAACTCTTTTAGAAATAATATCTTTAAGTTCTAATATTATTTTATCTATTTCTTTAATAAAATCTTGAGAATATGAAGTATTATCTATTCTTTTAAAATAACCTTGCCTTAGTTCCTCAGTTTCAATCTTATAATTTTCTAATGTTACCAGAACATTATATAGCAAGTTCTTCACAAGATTCTTAAGCTTATATTCATCCATTTTCAAATTCACAGCATAATTAACATACTCATCTATCATATTAATTGCTGAATTGAATTCCTTATTTTTTATATAGCTTGAATATCTACTAGAATCAAATTTTTCTAACTTTTCTGTAGTCTTTAATTTCTCTGTGTTTAATAATATATCATTCTTATGGTAAAACTTATGAGACAAATATGGTATAAATTTTTCATTGTAAGCTTCTTTAACCTTGTAAATGTTATCAAACTTAGGGGTGATTATAAAAAGAACATTTTCTTTATTTATAATATTCTTCTCAAGATATTTTTCAATATTTTTTTCTATTTCATTTTCTTTGCTTATCTTGTAATTAATTATATTTAGAAAGATTTCATCATTTATCATTATCCTTAGATATTTGTAGCTCTTATTATTTAAGTAAAAATTCTCGGTTACTGTTTTTATTCTTTTTATATCATCTTTATTTCTTCCACAAGCATGCTTTAAATTTATACCAAATATTCTAAAAGAGCTATATGGAAATATATCTATAAATTTATTGCTATCTAATTTAGAATCAAAACCAAGTAAGTATCTTTCAATTAAATTATTGTAATAAACTTCTTCATTTTTAACCAATTCTAAACCTGGAATTCTATCAACAGCCTTTTTTAATGTTGCTAACAATTGACTTGGATTTAATGTTGGCTTTAAAATATAATCCACTGCTCCATTTAAAAGAGTACTTTTTACATATTCAAAATTATCATAGCTACTTAAAATAATGATTTGTAAATCTGGATAATCCTTTTGTACCATTTTCGAAAAATCAACACCATTTAATATAGGCATAACTATATCACAAATTATAATATCTGGTCTTAAAATTTCAATTAATTCCAAGGCTTCTTGTCCATTGCTTGCTTCTCCAACTATTGTAAAGCCTTCCTTCTCCCACTCAAGCATATGCTTCATTCCTTGACGCATAATAAATTCATCTTCTACAATTAAAACTTTACAATAACCCTTTTTCATAATACCACTCCTCAAAACCTTCCATACTTTTTGGAATTTTTTGGACCCCAGGGGTCCAATTAATTGGTCCCCTGGGGTTCAAAAATTTAATTCTTTGATATAATAAAGCTTAAGTTTATATCTTCTTTAGATGAAACTTTATATTGATCATGCACTGGAGCTCCCCAGCTATCATCTCCACCTATACCCATTTGTTTTGCAATTATACGTACCCATGTATAATTAACAGGTGGAAGTTCTTCTATATGCATTGCATTTTCAAGTTCATATGCGCTATATGGCAATACGCTTAACTCAAATGGCTTATCAACATATTTAAAGCATAATCCTTCATCATTGTTATTTGTAACCTTTACCCATCTTACTTCTGTTCTATTACCACATTCTTGTGGGATTAAATATCTGGATAAATTATTTAATACTGTATTTTTAAATCTTCCAAGCATTGCCCCATTATTACGATCTATATAATTTTCTTCTGGGCCATATCCATAATACTCAAAATTACTTAATTCTTTTTTAAGCTTAAAATCCATAGAAAATAACGGTAATTCAGGTAATCCTTCAACACCTTCATAGTGTAAATCAACCTTTAAGCTTCCATCTGGAGTCACTGTATAAGTCACTGTATTAAAAGTTTTAACACTAACTGGCATTTCAAATTTATAAGTTAAAGTTATCTTATCTTTTTCTTCTATATATTTAAAATCTACTAATATCTGATGCATTCCTGCTATTTGCCACTGTGCTGTCCTAAAATTATGATTATTTCCCTTATCATTATCTGTTGCTGCTCTAAAGAAGGATGTTCTTGGAACTCTTGTTATATATTCTTTTCCATCATATACAAGAGATATTAAACCAGCTTCTTGTTTAGAGAACATCATTGAAAAGTTTTTACCTGTAACCCCTATATTCACATCACCATGAATTATTTTAAATGTATTTGGGCTGTCTAAAGTGCAAACATTACCATCATCATCTACAATTGTACAAGCTACGTTTTCAACTTTCAAGTCTCCTTTTATACAATTATTATTGCTCTCTATATTATAAACTCCTTGTCCAAAAGCAACTTCATGTCCCTTTTCTGCCCATAATGTATCTTCATTTAATCTCATAGAAACATTATAAGTATATTCTCCATTTTCTTTTATTTCTGGATAATCTATTTTGATATATTCTTTACTACTTGCCTTAACATCAATTTTTATTGTCTTTTCAAAAACTTTATTTCCTTCCTTTTCTATATACACAACAAAATCATAACAACCTGTACTTATAAATAAATTATCATTTTTTATTGTTACTCCTTTATTATCTGGAGTAAGTTTAACATTTGCATAAAGCTTTTTAACTTCTTGAACCTTTGGAGATATTGTCCTATCTGCATAAATAATTCCATCTGTACAAAAACAGTAATCTGTTGCTCTATCATCAAAGTCTCCGCCATAAGTAAATACTCTTTTTCCATCTTTAATTATTTCTATAGACTGATCTATATAATCCCATATAAATCCACCTTGATACATTGGATATTTATCTTCAAGATCTGCATATAGCTTCATTCCTCCACAGGAATTTCCCATGGCATGCATATATTCACAGCTTATATAAGGTTTTTTAGGATTATTATTTAAATATTCTTCTATATCTGCTGGTTTTGCATACATTCTACTTTCCATATCAGTTATTTCTTCAAAATCTCTATTCCAAACTACGCCTTCATAATGAACCAATCTTGTATCGTCTTTCTCATGGAAATACTTTGTCATTTCTAAAATATTACTTCCTGCATAAGATTCATTACCACAAGACCATATTAAAATTGATGGATGATTCTTATCTCTTTGAAGCATAGATTCTGCTCTATCAACAACAACATCTCTCCACTCTGGAAGTGATCCTGGCACATTCCACTCTGGATCGCAAGCTCCCATCTTTTGCCATGAACCATGACTTTCTAAATTAGCTTCATCTATTAAATAAATACCATATTCATCGCAAAGCTTATACCATAAAGATTGATTTGGATAATGAGATGTTCTTACTGAATTTATATTATTTTGCTTTAAGAATTTTATATCCCAAAGCATATCCTCTTCTGTTATTGCTCGTCCATTAACAGAACTAAATTCATGTCTATTTATGCCTTTAAATATTATTCTCTTTCCATTTAAGTGCATTATATTATTTATCATTTCAAATCTTCTAAATCCAAGCTTTTGTGGAACTATTTCTAATAAATTTCCTTCGCTATCTAAAAGTTCAATATAAAGAGTGTATAAATATGGATCTTCAGCACTCCAAGATTTAATATCACTTATATCTGCACTAAGAGTAACATTAGCTTCATTTAGACTGTCATTTACATCAATATTTTCGAAGCTATAAATTAAATTATCATCTCTATCCTTTAAATAAGCTTTCATTTGGAAATTTTTGGACCCCAGGGGTGTAAATTTTACCAAATTTATATCAACCTTTAGTTTACCATTATTATAGCTATCATCTAAGTTAGCTTTTACAAATAAATCCTTTACATGAAACTCTGGAACTGCATATAAATATACATCTCTAAATATTCCTGAAAATCTCCAAAAATCTTGATCCTCTATCCAGCTTGCACTACTTCTTTTATATACTTCAACTGCAAGTTTATTTTCTCCATATTTAAGATATTCTGTTAATTCAAATTCTGATGGGGTAAAAGTATCTTCACTATACCCTACAAAACTTCCATTTAACCAAACATAAAATGCTGTTTCAACCCCTTGGAAGGATATATATATTCTTTTATTCTTAAGTTCATCTTTTACTTCAAAGAAATTAACATAACTTCCTACTGGATTGTAATCCTCTGATATGTGTGGAGGCCTAAGTTCTTCTACTCCATCCCATGGATACATTGTATTTATATATTGGCACTTATCATATCCTTGCATTTGAATATGTCCTGGGACTTTTATAAAATCGAATCCACTACAGTCATAATCTTCTTTATAGAAATCCTTTATTCTACTTCTTGGATTAACTGCATAAGAAAATCTCCATTTTCCATTTAAACTTTGCTTAAGAGGCATATTATAACCTAATGCTAAATCTTCTCTATTCTCATAAAACAAATGGTCTGAATGAGCATCTATTCTATTAACTCTAAAAATTTCTGGGTCTGATAGCCAAGCTAAACTAGGTTCAATAGTCTTGTTCTTTTGATTTTGTGTGTTTATTGACTTTAACATAAATCTCTATACACTCCTCTTTATATTAGTATTTTGGTATTTTCTGGACCTCAGGGGACCAATTTATTGGACCCCTGAGGTCCAGAAAATTGGTAATTTTATCCCTTTACAGAACCTGTCATACCAGCAACAAAATGCTTTTGCATTAAGAAGAAGATTAATGCTGTAGGAAGTGTTGCAATTACAACTGCAGTCATAATCATTCCATAGTCTGGGGTATATGATGATCCTAAAGCTGATATAACAAGTGGTAAAGTTCTTTTATCTGGTGATTGTAAAGCTATAAGTGGCCATAAATAATTATTCCAACTAGCCATAAATGTAACTATTGTTGCTGCTGCATAAGTTGATTTCATTGTTGGCATGTAAATTCTAAAGAATATAGCAAATTCTCCAAGACCGTCTATTCTTGCTGCTTCTATTAAATCCTTTGGAAAAGTCTTTGTATTTTGCCTAAAGAAAAATATCAAAAAGGCTGTTGCAATTGAAATAATAATTACTGCTCCATGAGTATTTAATGATATTGTCTTTAGTCCTGGCACATTATTAAGCTTGCTAAATAATCTGAATAAAGGAACTATTAAAGCTGCAAAAGGTACCATCATAGATAGTAATATAAAATTAAATACTTTATCTCTAGTTTTAGTTTTATATACTTCAAATGCATATCCTGCTAGTGAAGAAACTATCATGGCTAAGACTGTTGTAAGAACTGCAATTATTAATGAATTCTTAAATGCTGTCATATATTTAAGATCTGATCCTAAAAGACTTTTTAAGTTTTCAAAGAAATAGCTTCCTGGTATTAAAGTTCCTCTTGTTACATCAACTGATTTATTAGTTGTAGCTATAATCATCCAAATAAATGGGAAAATTGATACAAAAGATAAAATAGTTAAAAATGAATATTTCAAAAAATTTATTACTCTGCTTTTTCCACTTTTTTTACTCATCTTTATCTCCTCCTGCTTTTAATTGAATAAATGATAGTATTACTATTATAAGAACTATTACATATGAAATTGCTGCTGCATATCCAAAATTCGGCGAATATTTAAATAATAAGTTATATATATATTGTGAAATAGTTATTGTTGCATTTGCTGGGCCTCCATTAGTTATATTCACAGTTTCATCAAATAATTGTAATGTTCCTATTGTTGAGTTTATTGTTGTAAACAAGATAATAGGCTTTAATAATGGAAGTGTTATACATTTAAATCTCATAAAAGCATTTGCTCCATCAATTTCAGCTGCTTCATATATTGAATCATCAATTGATTGCATTCCTGCTAAGTAAAAGACCATATTGTAACCTGTCCATCTCCATGTTATTGCTATTATGATTAATAGTTTAGCCCATATAGGATGAGTAATCCATGCAATTGGTTGTGATATCATGTTAATTTTCATTAAAAATACATTCACAAATCCATCTGTTGCAAATAAACTTTTAAATATAATTGAGTATGCTACAAGTGATGTAACACATGGAAGAAATATCGCTGTTCTGAAAAATCCTCTTGCTTTTAATTTTTTATCATTTAATAGAGCTGATATTACAAGAGCTAAAATAATCATGATTGGTACTTGAATCACTAAATATAATACCGTGTTAAATAATGCTTTTTTAAATGTTGAATCTGTAAGCATTCTTTTATAATTATCTATACCAACAAAACTTAGATTATTACCCATTCCACTTTGTAATGATGTTATAAAGGCTTGTATCATTGGATAAAACACAAATACAGTTACTAGTATGATACTTGGTATAACAAATAACCACGCTTTTCGATCTAATTTATAATTTATACTTCTATTGTTATTACTCCTCTTCAAGTGTACTCCCCCTATACAAGAAATAGCCATTTACTAATTATCCTTTAATAAATGGCTATTTTTTATTATTTATGAATTTATAGACTAATTACCTATTTTTATTAAGTCTGTGATGATAAATATTATATTCTGGTGACTTGGAGCCTGCGAGGTCTCAAGGAATATAATATTTATCTCTTATCCTTATTGTGCTACTGCTGATTCAATTTGACCTTGGAAAGTTTTTAATGTTGAATCAATATCTGCTCCATTAACTATAGCTTGAACAGCTTCAGTCATGATATCTTCTATAGCATAAGTGTGTAAACCATAATTTACTGAAGGTACTTTACCTGTCCAATCTGCAAAATCTGCAAATATTTCTTGTCCACCAAAGAATTCATTTGGTTTTGAATAATTTGAAGCTTGTGCTGCTTTATTTAGAGTACTAACTAAAGTTATAGAATCTGCTAAATCGTTCATTAAATCTGCATTTGAAGCAAATGTTTTTCCTAGGAAATCTTTTGCCATATCTGTATTTCCAACATTTTTAAGAACATACCAACCTGCTCCTCCTATTGAAGATGCATTAACAGATTTAGAGTTGCTTGCCATTTTAGGGAATGGTGCTATAGCCCATTTTCCACTTTGATCTTCAGCCTTTTTAATTGAAGGTCCAATCCAACAACCAGTAACTACTGATGCAACTTCGCCATTATTAAATGCTCCTACAAATTGATCCCAATCTGCTGTTTGCTTTGTTATTCCTGATTTTACTAATTCATTATATACTTTTATAGAATCCTTTAATGCTTGATTGTCTGCAATTGAAACTTTTCCATCAGCATCTGTGTACCATGCTCCTGCACTTTGTAACATCATTCTAATTTGTCCTATATCACTAGGATCTAATGTACACATTGCAACTCCAGTTTTTTCTTTTACAGCCTTACCTATTTCAATGTATTTTTCCCAAGTTAAGTTTTCCATATCTTCCTTAGTGTATCCAGCTTTCTCAATTAAATCTGTTCTATAAAAAGTTGCTGCTACTCCACTATCAAAAGGTACTCCATATAATTTACCGTCAATATAATTTACACCTGTTTTATATTCTGCAAAGTCATCTTTTTTAGCTACTGATGATAAGTCTGCAAATTCATCCTTGTATGCTGTTAAATATCCTTGAATTTTATAATCTTCAATTAATACAACATTAGGAAGTCCTTCATATGATCCTGAGGATAAACTTGTATTTAATTTAGCTACAATATCATCTTGAGCCATTGTAACAACTTCAATTTCTGCATCTGGATTTTCTTTCTTGTATATTTCTTTAGCTTTATTTGCTGCTACTATGTTGAAAGCTTCATCCCATGCCCATATTGTTATTTTCTTGCTTTTGCTGTCTTCGTCCTTCTTGCCTGTGCTTCCACTATTACTCCCACAAGCTACTAGACCTAAACTTAACGTTGCTGCCAATAAAATCGATGCTAATTTTTTGATTTTCATTTAAACCCCTCCATATTAAATTACATGTATAATATTTTATTAGTATTTAACCTCTAACATATATAGCTTACATTTATATAAACTTCTTCTTAAATCAATGCAAACACTTATATGTTACTTTACTTTGTAATGCTTTACACTCTACATATTTATATTATCACATGATCCTTAATTTAATTTAGAAATATCTTTATGTAAGTTTTTAATATTTTTAGATTTCCTTTTTAAAATAACTGAAATATTACGTAAAGCTTGGACTTTTTTAATAAAATTGGATTTTTTTAGCTTTAATTTACTACCTCTGAGGTCCAAAAATTCAGAAATAAGTAAAAGCGCTTTACAAATCCATTAAAATAAATTATCCTATAAGAGAATTTTAGACATTAACTTTACTTTGAGGTAACTATAATTCTTCAGAGTATTTTTATGCCTAATTTTAAGGAGGATTAAATATGATAGTTGGATCTTTAAAATTAAGAAGATAGTGCACAGATTGTGACTATCATTAAGTAAAGTCATGCTCTGTGCTATTAAACTAATTTGAAATAAAATTTAATAGTATTAAGGAGATTTGACTTATGGAAAAGAAATTAAAAAATAATGAAATTAACAATTGGAAAAAAGTATTTTATATAATATCAGCCGGACAATTTTTTTCTATTATAGGAAGCAGTATGGTTCAATTTGCTATAGTTTGGTGGTTAACAATGGAAACAAACTCTGCAATTGTTTTAACCATTGCATCAATGGTTGGTTTTCTGCCTCAAGCAATTTTAGGACCTTTTGTTGGAGCAATTGTAGATAGAAATAAGCGTAAACTTATTATGATTTATGCTGATATAGCAATTGCAATGGCAACATTAATTTTAATAATTGCATTTTTTATTGGCAGAGAATCTTTAAGTATAATTTATATTGTTCTTATTATTAGATCTATAGGCAGTGCATTTCATATGCCAGCAATGCAAGCATCAATCCCTATGATTGTCCCACAGGAAAATTTATCAGTTGCAGCAAGTGTAACTCAATTTATTCAATCTGCATCTAATATTTTTGGACCAGCTTTAGCAGCCTTTATGCTTGGTTTTGTTTCTATTGAATATGTTATGCTTGTAGATATTATTGGAGCTGTAATAGCTTGTATATCAATAACTTTTGTAAATATACCTAATCCAATAAAAATAGAAGAAACTAAAAATGAAAGCTTTATTACTGAAGTTAAATATGGATTTAAAGAACTAAAAAAACATAAAGCATTGTTTATATTAACCATAATATTATCAATGGTTGCTGTGATATATATTCCTATAGGATCTTTATTTCCTCTTATTGTAAGTTCGCATTTTAATGGTGGAGCTGTTGAAGCTGGATTTGCTGAGATTGCTTTTGCAGTTGGAATGCTTATTGGTTCTACATTAATCGGAATTATAGGAGAACGATACAAAAAGGTAAAAATAATAGGTTATTCTGTCCTGCTATCAGGTATTGCTTTAACTATATCTGGACTGCTTCCAAGCAATATATTCATAGGATTTCTTGTTATGTCAGCCCTAATAGGATTAAGCGGACCCTTATATAGTGCTTCATTTTATGTATTAATCCAAAGTTCTATTGAACCTAGCATTTTGGGACGAGTTATTGGAATAGTAAATAGTATAATGTTATTTGCTACACCTATCGGATTATTAATTGCTGGACCAATGTGCGAAATAATTGGAGTAGATAAGTGGTTTTTATTATCAGGAGTATTAACTAGTCTAATTTCTGTAGTAAGCATTTTTAACTCATCTATAAATACTTTTAAGTTATAAAAGTTTTATGAAAATAAGCTTTATAAGCAAATATATAAGAGAGCTCTTAGATGGAGCTCTCTTAATTTTATTGCTGAAATAAATTGAAATTAAGTTGTTTATTTGCTTCTTCAACCTTCATTGGTAATACTTTAGTTATTTCTTCAATATCTTCTTCAGTTATTCCCATCTGCTTCATAACACTTTTATTTAATACATATTTAGTATTCAAACATAATAGTCTTTCATAATATAAAGAACTAATTGAATCTGCTATGCAAAGAATATAAACTTCTTCTTTATAATTTTTAGCCATTAAAGGTGTATGATGATGTGATACAATTTCTTTAATATCTTCAGGTAGTCCCCATCTTTCACATTGCCATTGCCCAAATTGCTCATGTGTAGCTCCCTTCATTACTAATCTTTCTGCTATTATTTGATGAATTCCCTTTTGTTGCGCTATTACAACTTCATCAACTATATGTGGAACACATATATCAAGTAATGCTACTCCTAAATCATGAATCAATCCATAAGCAAAATATTTATATTTATCTTTTTTACCTATCTTTTCAGCCAATAATGTAGCTGAAATTGAAGTACCTAGACAATGTTTCCAATACTTTCCCCTATTTAGCTCCTTTGATCTTCCCATCTCATTAGGAATTAAATACTTTATTAAATATGCTATTATTAACCTTTCAACAGTCTCCATTCCTAAATATACTATTGCATCTGATAAAGACTCTATTTTTCTTGCTAATCTAAAATACCCAGAATTGACATTGCTTAATAATGATTCTCTAAGATTACCACAACTTGCTATTTTCTCCGCAAGATCTTCTATGTTTATGGTATCATAATCACTAATCATATTTATTATATTAGTTATTTCACTACTCATTACTGGTAATCTGTCAGACTTCTCAATGATATCAATAATCTCTAAACCATTCATATTTGATTCCTCCAATACACTCTCATTTTCCCCATATTTAAACCATCTTTTATTAGATTTATCGATTATTATATCAATAACTTAAACTATAAATAAAATCTTCATTTATATATTTACTATCATTTCTTACTATTTTCTACTGCTGCTACTGCTTCAATTTCTACCAATTGATTTGCATATCCTAATACTGTAACTCCAGATAAAGTGCTTGGAACATCATGATTACCAAACTCTTTTCTTATTGCATCCCATGCAGTTACCAAATCTGCTTGATTTTGGGATGCTACAATAACTCTAGTATATACAACATCTTCTAAATTGGCACCACAGTCTTTCAGTGCTTCTTTCAAATTTTCTACACAGAGTTTTGCCTGAAGCTCATAATCATTCAAATGAGGTACTTCCCCATCTCTATTAATAGGGCATGACCCCGCTAAAAATAATATGTCCATTCCTGAAGGGATACGTCCAGCATAAGCATAATCTACTGAAGCTAAATTATTAGAATGAATTAATGATATTTTTTTATTCATTTTTACTCTCTCCTTTTATTGTAATCTTTACAAAAAAATCTACAAATTCATTTTTAAAATGAATTTCATCTTCAATATAATTCTAAAGCTTCTATATTTTTTTAGAAAGAGATTAATCATTTCTATATCATTTTTTACATAAAAACTACCACCCATAAAAGAGTGGTAGCTTTAACCTATTTATTCTTTTTATATACAATTTTCTTAATACTACTATCTGAAAGGAAGAATTCTTCAGCTAAATTGCTAATTGATTTTCCACCTATATATTGCTTTAATATCTTTGCATTTCTAGCTTTTATATAATCTCTACTTTTAGATTTTTCACCCCATCTTTTTTTCTTTTCAGGAGGGGAAGGGACATATATATATTGCCCTTGAATATACTTTTGAATTTCTTTAACTAAATCATCTGGTAGTATTCTATCACTTCTTACATATTTCATAAAGCTCACTTCCTTAAAACTATTATTTAATTAAGGAAACAAAGCCTGTAGATATATTAATTTATTTATTGAAAGCGACTAAATATTTATCTCTGTGCAAATTGTCGCCCAAGCTCATACATACAGACTTTGCACAGAGTATTTTAAGCATTTTTCTATCCATGAGATTAATATTCATGATATCACACTCCATATTTCTACTAAATTAATTAAATTATTTTAAACCGTGTATCTTC
>NZ_ASRV01000150.1 GCF_000401215.1 Clostridium sartagoforme AAU1
CCATTTTTTATTTCCTTTTACTCAACTATTCTGCTGAGCACATGAGTTATAATATCATGTAGAAAGATGCTTTTTCTCCATAATTTATTTGTTTACGACAAATTATTCTATTCTTATTTATATTTACTCTTATTTTCTACATTTTTCTATTGTTGATACACAGGGATAAGTTGTTTTATTGCAGTATGTTTTATATATTTTATCTAACTATAATTTCTTAGGAAATAAAAAAACTTAAAATATAATTCTTGCTGAAACTTGAAATAAAGCTCAAATGATTAATAAATGAAGTGTACCTATAATATATTAATATATATGAATCGAAAAGGCTGCATTCTTATTGATTTCTAAAATCAAACTAAATACAGCCTCTTCTTAATTTACTTTTCTATTTTATTTTATTTATTATCTTTTTAACTCTGCCTTTATAGCATCAGCAACAAATTGTACATTTGTTCCAACTATTACTTGAATATTTCCTTTTCCTGGTCTTATAACACCTCTAGCTCCTAAAGCTGTTAAGTTCTTTTCTTTAATTATAGAGTTGTCTTTAACTCCAAGTCTTAATCTAGTAACACAGTTATCTACTGACACTATATTTCCTTTTCCACCTAAAGCTTCAATATATGCTTTAGCTAATTCATTCATGTCTCCAGTAAGTGCTATATTTTCACTTAATTCATCTTCATCATCTTCTCTACCTGGAGTCTTTAAATTGAATTGAGTAATTACAAATCTAAATGTTACATAGTAAAGTACTGCAAATACTAAACCTATTGGTATTAACCAAAGTGGATTTTGCGCCATTGGAGCTTTAAAACTTAAAATCCAATCAACGAAACCAGCACTGAAGTTAAATCCAGCTCTTACTGGTAATAAAGTAGTAATTACCGCAGATACACCTGTTAAAGCAGCATGTACTACATATAGTCCTGGAGCTAAGAACATGAATGCAAATTCTAATGGTTCTGTAACCCCTGTAAAGAATGAAGATAAAGCAGCTGCTAATAATAATCCATATACAGCCTTTTTCTTATTATCTTTAGCAGTATGATACATAGCTAAGGCTCCTGCTGGTAAACCAAACATCATAACTGGGAAGAACCCTGTCATGTACATTCCTGTTTGTCCTAAAGTACCCTTTCCAGCCCAGAAGTTTCCAAGGTCGTTAATTCCTGCAACATCAAACCAAAATACAGAGTTAAGTGCATGATGTAATCCAAATGGAATTAATAATCTATTAAAGAATGCATAAATACCTGATCCAATAGCTCCTGTAGAAACAATAGCCTTACCAAATGATACTAGTGCATTGTAAACTACTGGCCATACAAAGAATAATACTAATGCTGCAACTAATGAGGCTAAAGCTGTCATTATAGCAACTGATCTTTTACCGCTAAAGAATCCTAAAGCATCTGGTAACTTAGTTCCTTTAAACTTATTGTAGCATGTTGCTCCAATTAAACCTGAAAGTATACCAACGAATTGGGTTTGGATTTTGCTAAATGCTGCTGGTACTTCTGCAACATCAATTCCCTTAAACATAGCAACAGCACCTGTACTTAATACTGTTGTAATAACAAGCCATGAAACTAATCCAGCAAGTCCTGCTGTACCATCGTTATCATCTGACATTCCTACTGATACACCAATTGCAAAAAGAATAGCCATGTTATCAATTAGCGCTCCACCAGCTTTTAATAAGAAAGCTGAAATAACGCTGTTTGCTCCCCAACCTGTAGGATCAAGCCAGTATCCAATACCCATTAAAATACTTGCAACAGGTAATGCTGCTACTGGAAGCATTAAAGATTTTCCTAGTCTTTGAAGATACTTCATCATAATAATAAATCCTCCTTAAATTTTTTATATACAAATTTAAGCCGTTGTATAGTATAATTCCAACTTAAAAATAAAAAAAGCCGAAAAGGATATACAGATATATAAATCCTTTTCGGCTCATGCTCAACTAATTGATAACACGCCTAAATTTGTACACATATTTTATTTACATTGTTATTGTATCATCTAATGTTATTGTTTTCAAGAGTTTTTTTAGTGTTTTTCCAGCCTCTTTTCTATTATTTTCTTAAGATTTCATTAATTATATTGAATATACTTAATTTTGCTAACGATTTCACGACTTTTTTTTAATTTAGTTTATTGACAACTATTAATAACTATATATATAATCATACTAGACGTGTTACTGTTTAAACAGGCATGAGTCCATCTCATTTATAGGCTTATGCCTTTTGTTTTTAAAATTTAGCATGTAAATTTGTATCTAATATCTATGTATTTATTCTTTTGTATTAATAAATACTATAGTTATTAATTAATATATTTATTAAAATATGTAGTAGAAAGGATGTGGATTCCTGATTATTCAGGAAGTACTATGTTTGATTTTATTAAAAATTTATTTAAATCTGATTCAGTTAATGAAGAAGTTGTTACTAAATCTAACACACTTGTCGCTCCTGTTTCTGGTAAGGCTATTCCTTTATCAGAAGTACCAGATCCAGTTTTCGCTGAAAAGCTAGCTGGAGACGGAATGGCTATAATAGCTGAGGGAGATACTATAGTCGCTCCTGCTGATGGAGAAGTTACTCTTATCTTTAAGACTAAGCATGCATTTGCTATGACTTTAGAAAATGGATTAGAATTACTTATTCACATAGGATTAGAAACTGTTTCTCTTGATGGAGAAGGTTTTGAACAATTAGTAGAACAAGGTGTAAATGTTAAAGCTGGTACCCCATTAATAAAAATAAACAGAGATTTTATTTTATCTAAAGGATTATCTTTAGCTACACCAGTATTAATAACTAATGTAGATGCAACTAAATCAATAACTCCAATTGAAAGTGGAGATGTTGTTGTAGGTAAAACTGTAGTTGTAAACTTTGAAGTATAAGATATAGTAATATAAAATAAAAATCAGTCATTTTTATAATGACTGATTTTATTTTATAATAGAACTTCTGAATCTTTCTATATGCATTGCTAAATAAGCTATTTCATCCTCAGATATATTTGATATTTCTAATGCCCTACATATTATCTTTTTTGTTTCCTCTGCAATTTCATAAGATAATCTGTATTTCTTTTTTATTACATATATTAAATCATTTTTTATCGGTGCATCTGTTATTATTCTCTCTATTGCAAATCTAATATGTGTTAAGAATCTGGCATAATCTAATGATTTTCTATCAATCTCTATATTTAATCTATCTTCAACATGTTCAATTATAGAATTACTTAGAAAGCTATATTTTATAGTATTAGATAATTTGCCATTATTTCTTGCTGAATGAATATGAAGCGCTATAAATCCTTTTTCACCTTCTGGGATATCTACCTTTAGCTCTTCCCTTATCTTATCTGCAAGCTTACTCGCCATTTCAAATTCTCTATTATATAAAGTTTGTATTTCTACTATAAATGGATTTTGTATTTCCTCATTCTCTTCCAATCTTTTTATTGCATAAAAAAGGTGATCGACTAACCCTATATGAATGTTTTCATTAAGAGTCTCTCCTAATTCGTCAGTTATTTCTGCTATAACTTCTTCAACTATTCCTATAAGTTTAGTATCTACTCTAGTTAATATTTCATTAAAATTTCTTTGGTTTTCTTTATCTTCAATTATAAAAATTTTTTCAACTAATGTTCCTTTTTCTATAATATCACCCAGCTTTTTACCGAAACCAATTCCCTTTTGAAAAAGAATTTTTTCTTTTCCTTTTTCTCTTACAAGCAATATATTATTATTAAAGGATTTCACTACTGTTGCTTTGTTATTTAATATAATCAAATTCATATTTTCTTCCCCCAAATAATAGTTAGTGTTTTTCTAATATCTTAAAAAAGGTTATGTGATCTCTCCATGATCCATTTATAAATAAATATTTTTCATTTAATCCTACTTCTTTAAATCCACAACCTAAAAGAACTGATTTCGATTTTTCATTATTTGTTAAAACTGAGGCTTCTATTCTATGTAATTCTAATTCATCTCTAGAATACTTCAAAACTAAATTTACAGCTTCCTTCATGTATCCTTTTCCTTGAAAATCCTTATCCATAGAATACCCTATTATAGCACTTTTGAATACACCATAAACTATATTCGATATTTTTATTTTTCCTATTAATTTATCATCCTCATATATTCCTAAATCAAAGCCTGACCCATTCATCAAACTCCTATAACTCTCAAGTAATATGTCTCTCTGTACTTCATAAGTATAGAATACACTATCTCTACTTGGTTCATAACTGCTTAAATGTTCTTTATTCCTTATATAGTAATTTAATAGATCTTCTGCAGAATCTGGAGTGAAATTTTTTACTGTTATATTTTCACCCTTCAAATAAACAATGAAACTTCTTTTAGTATTATTATATTCATTTCTATTTATCCCAAAACTTAATTCATCTAAAAATACTCCATTAGTAAATATATTTTCTGTGAGTATCCCCTCTAAAGTAAATCCTAGGTCTAAAAATACTTTGTAATTAATATTCTCATCTACTAAAATATTAGATTTATATATATTGCTATCCTTAAATATAGCCCTCAATATATTTTCTATTGTTTCCTTTAATAGATCATATTTATTTTCCCTATAAAATTTAAGCTTAACAGTACACTTTTTATTATCCTTATCTAGTTCTACTATAGTAAATCTTCCAATAAATATATTATTTTTGTCTTTTATAATATAATCATTAAAAGTTCCCTTAACTAAGTCTATACTTATTCCTTTATTTTCATTCATAATAATTTCTCCTAAGTTATATCTGTATCTACTCTTATTTATATTATAACGACAAACAGACCACATACACAACATATTATATTCGACGATTTTACTTAATAATCGAATTATATTACATTCATTATTAAGTAATATGCATCATATAATTTATTGATATTAATCAAGCTAGGAGTATATATGTTTATTTTAACTATGTTTAGAAAAAATAAATTGAAAAATAGAATAAGAAACTTTTTTATTATTTTCTTTATACTATCATTAACCTTACTCGTATGTAAACTATTTTTTAATTATAAATATAAAAAAGATATTAACAACTTATCTGATTCAAATACTTTTAAAATTATCTCAGAGGAAAGTTTACTTAAAGAAATAAAAAATGTAAATAAGATAATTCCTCTTGAAGTCGAATTATCTAAAATAATAACTATAGATAAAAGTTGGGGGAATCTTGAAGTATTTCAGAAATTTAAGAGAATAAAATTTTTTGCTAACTGCTCTTATTCAATAGATTTATCTAATCTTACTACAAATGATATTAATATAGATAGTAAAAAAAATGAATTATCTATAAATTTTCCTAACCCACAAATTTTTAGTATCAATATTGATAAAGAAAAAACTGTTTATGAGGATTCTTCTAATGGTCTCTTAAGATTTGGCGAAATAAAATTAACATCAGAAGAATTTAATATTATTCAAAATGAGGTACAAAAAAGTTTTGAGGAAACTATGAAAGATGATGAAATCTATGAAAAGGTATTATCTGATAGCAAGATCTCTATAGAAAATTTGCTAAATCAAATAACAGATAAAAAGATGTCTATAAGTATATACTTTAAATAAATATATACTTTACTATCTATAGGTATATAATATATTTAAACTATTTAATCTATTTGAGTAAAGGAGTTGATAAAATGAAAAAAATAGTTTTAGCTGGAGGATGCTTCTGGGGGGTTGAAGAATTTCTTTCTAGATTAGATGGAGTAATATTAACCGAAGTTGGATATGCAAATGGAAGAACCGAGAATCCTACTTACGAAGATGTGTGTTATAAAAATACTTATTTTGCAGAAGCTTGCTTAGTTGAATATGATGAAACTAAAATATCACTTGAAAACATATTAAATGAATATTGGTCAATAATTGATCCAACTATTTTAAATAGACAAGGTCCTGATGTAGGAAGCCAATATAGAACTGGCATATATTATTTAGATGAAAATGACTTAGGAGAGATTCTTAAGTCTAAAGAAGAAACCCAGAAAAAATATGATAAGAAGATTGTTACAGAAGTAACGCCTTTAATTAATTATTATAGGGCTGAAGAATATCATCAAAAATATTTAAAGAAAAATCCTGGTGGATATTGTCATATAAAACTATAATAAGATTATTTGCAATATTTATTTAAGCTAGTTATTAAAATGTAAAAGGAAATTTTATTTACTATAATTAATATAGTTTGTATATAATTTCCTTTTTATTTCATATTAACCGTATATATCTTATACTTAAGTACTTATTCTTTTGATTTTATAAGAATAAGAGATTAAAAAGCCCAGTAAGATTATCTAATATTACTAATATAACTAGAGTCTTACTAGGATTTTATCTTATAATAATTATTGCTAAAAATACTGTACTATTAATTAAATGTCACCTATTATATCTTTTACAACTTCTCCCCCTAGTATCATTCCAGCAACTGGAGGGACAAAAGATATACTTCCTGGTATTTGTCTTCTAATCGTACACTTCTTAGTTCCACCTGTACAAACACAACCAGTTTTACAAGTAACTACATCTTCATCCTTTGGTTTTCTTGGCTTTTCTTCTGAGTAAACAACTTTAAGTTTTTCAACTCCTCTTTTCCTTAATTCATACCTCATAACCTTCGCAAGTGGACAAACTTTTGTTTCATATATATCCGCAATTTTAAATTGTGTTGGATCTAGCTTATTACCTGTCCCCATTGATGCAATTATATTAATGTTTCTTTCATAACAATATTGTGCTAAAGCTAATTTTGCTGAAACAGTATCTATTGCATCTATTACATAGTCGACATTCTCTGGAATCAGTTCTTTTATATTTTCTGGAGTTACGAACACTTCGTGAGTAATAACATTACATTTCCTATTTATAGTAAGAATTCTCTCCTTCATAACATCAACCTTTGATTTACTTATTGTTCCATATGTTGCATGTATTTGTCTGTTTAAATTAGTTAAGCAGATAGTATCGTCATCAATTAATACTATGTTACCTACCCCTGCCCTTACTAGAGCTTCAACAGCAAAGCTTCCTACTCCACCAATACCAAAAACTACTACTTTCGAATTTTTCAACTTTCCTAGTCCGTCACTTCCTATAAGTAACTCTGTTCTAGATAATGAATGTTGTAACATTACCTTCTCTCCTTCTTGTATCTTATGTAGTTTAACAAAAGATTAAATTTTAATTTATATCTTATTTTAGAACATTATTTATTTATATACAATATTATTATTTTCCATATAATAAAAAACATTATAGTTTATTTAAATAAAGTCTAATATATGATAATATAAGAAATAAATTGAGAAGCAATTTATTTTAGTTCACAATTCATATTTCCATAACTGTGCATCGTGCACTGTGAACTGTGAACTGACAAAAGATTTAAGGAGGCTAATTATGATTTTAGGAGTTATAAGCGCAATGACTGAGGAGTTGGAACTTCTTTTAAAAGATATGTCCATCCAAGAAGAAACAAAAAAGGCCAATATGACTTTTTATAGAGGTACTTTAGAAAATAAAAATATAATTGCAGTTGTCTGTGGTATTGGTAAGGTAAATGCTGCTATTTGTACACAAATATTAATATCTGAATATAATGTATCTTCAATAATAAATGTTGGTGTCGCAGGTGGTATTGGTAAAAATATTTATCCTGGAGATGTTGTTGTTGGAAAAGATTTAGTTCAACATGATATGGATACAACTGTTTTCGGTGATCCTCATGGACAAATTCCAAGGTTAGATACATTTGATTTTAAATGTAATGATATCTTAGTAAAAGCTGCTTTATCTGCTTGTGAAGAAATTAAAGAAATAAACACTTTTTCAGGTAGAATAGTATCTGGTGATCAATTTATATCAAGCATTGAAAAAATCCAATGGTTCGAAAAAGAATTTAATGCTATAGCTTGCGAAATGGAAGGTGCAAGTATTGCTCATGTATGCTATTTAAATAATATTCCTTGTGTTGTTATTAGATCTATATCTGATAATGCCAACAATGGAGCTCATATGGATTATGAAAAATTTATTCCTATTGCTGTTAGAAACTCTACTATTATTTTAAAAAGTATGTTAGAAAAATTATAACAAATAAAGCAGACAAATTATTATATTTTAATAACTTGTCTGCTTTATTTATTATATCAACTTCATTTTTGGATATAGACTTCTATCTTCTTTGTCTATTCTATTTTTTAAAAGCTTTAAAACTTTATTACTTTCTATTAAGAATTTATCAATATCATTTAATATTTTATTCTTAGTGTTAAAATTACTTTTAAATTCCTCAAATACCTTATGTATATTTCCCATCTCTTGACTATACTCAAGAGCAATTTTTTTTAAGTTTTCATTTGCACCATTAATTAATTCTGGATACAAAAACTTGTCCTCTGTTTTCATATGGATATTTAACTTTCCTGCAAGAGTGTTTATATCCCATACCAGACTATCTATATCATTAGTTATATTATTTGAGTTTAAGTTTTTATTTATCTTGCTAAATAAGCTATTTATTTCTAAGTGCTGTCTTTCTAAATTATCTATATTCATCTCTTCTAATTTCCTACCTTATCTCTTATTTATTTATATTAACTATATAATAACTAAGAAATAAGAATTCTTCTGTGATTTCAATCACAATCTACTAACTATTTAGATTATCTTATTTTAAAGTTTATCTTTTAAGTTTAAATATATTTATTTCCTTTGTCATTTCTTTTGCCATTTTGCTTAGATTTTCTGCTGTTCCTGCAACTTCTTCAGATGATGAATTCATTTCTTCAGAAGCCGCTGCTATCTCTTCCGTAGATGCAGATACCTCTTCAGCTACTTCTGAAGTAGATTCTACTTTTTGTAATATTATATTTTTATTTTCTTCTATACTAGCTGCTGATCTACTTACAGAATTGATTTGTGGAATAATCTCTGCAATAGCTCCTATCATCTTACTAATATTCACTATTGAGTTATTTACTTTATTAATTTGACTTTCTAATTCTGCATCCATAGTATCTGTGCTATTAATAAGTATTTCTGTTTTATCTGAAATATTTATTATTAATTTATTTATACTTTCAGAAGAAACTTTAGATTGCTCTGCAAGTTTTCTTATTTCATCTGCTACTACTGCAAATCCTTTACCTGACTCCCCTGCTCTAGCTGCTTCGATTGCAGCATTTAATGCTAGTAAATTAGTTTGTTCTGCTATATCATTAATTAAATTAGTTATTTCATTAATCTTTGATATATTTTTTCCCAATTCAACAATTAAATTAACAAAGTTATTAAAATCACCTTTCAACAATCCTAATTCTTTTACAATTACTTGCATATTACTTTCATTATCTTCAGCCATTTTATCAACTTGATTAGCGTTATTATCTATATTTTTAATTGCAGAAACAATATCTTCTATTCGCTTTCCAAAGTCACTAAGTATATTACTAATATTTACAAGATCTTCTGTTTGTTCTCCAGAACCTCTAGCAACATCTTGCATAGCTAATGCAACATTTGATGAAGATGATGTCATTTCTTCAGATACCGCTGACAGCCCTTCTGAACTTCTTTCTATAAATAAAGCTTTTTCTTTTATCTCTTCTAATAGACTCGATATATTGCCTAATGTCTCTGCTAAAGCCTTTTTCATAACTCCGAACTCATTTTTACTATCGGTTTCTATATTAGGTGTAAAATCACCTTTAGCAATAGATTGTAACTTGTTAATTATATCTTTTGCTGAATATTTTATACTTCTTCTTATAAAATAAGCAATAACTCCAAGTACTATTAAAGAAATGATTATAATAATTGTAAAAGTATTTATTACTTGATTATATATACTATCACTATTAAATTTTATCTTATCTGCATTAACTTTATTATATTTCATTAAACTTTCAATCGTTTTAGCTATATTATTTCCATACTCATCAAAACTTTTTAAATCTTCACTTTTAATCTTTTCTCCCCTACTAGTGTAAGAATTAACCTTTTCCCATACTTCCATATACTGATTATATTGCTTTTGAAAATAATTTAAAAATTTTACTTCATCATCATCCATATTGCTAGTTTTATATTTTTCTACATATTCTTGAATCTTCGCATCATATTCCTTTATTTTTTTGTTAAAATCCGGACTATACTCTATGTTTGATCTATTTATTTGAATCCTTATATTTAAATAATTTGCATTAATATCTGCAACGTCTGTAATAGGAATTAACCTATACTCATATATTTTCTCTATATTATTATTAACTTTTTTAGTTTCTCTGATAGCTCTAACTCCAATAAGTAAAACCAGTGTAATTGCTAGCACGCTTAAAAGAGTCACTAAATTTGTTATTTTTATATCCTTTAATTTTTTAAACATATTAATTCTCCTCATTTGTAATATCTTATATACTAGCCTTAAAATCATATTTCAAAATATTCTTTTTAAAAACTTTTATTATGTTATTATCTAATATCTCCATTCCATCGCTACTTAGATAGTTAACCGCTTCACTAGGCGATATTGACATTTTATATACTCTATCTGTTGTCATTGCATCATATACATCAGCAACAGCAACTATTTTTGAAGTAATGCCTACATAATCCGGTTTAGCCCTTAATGGATATCCGAGAGAATCTATTCTTTCATGGTGAAACAAAACTGCTTTTTTCACTTCTTGATTAAATTCACTAAAATTACTTAGCAAGAAATATCCATACAGAGTGTGTTTTTTAATTTCTTCATACTCTTCTGAAGTTAATTTAGTCTCTTTATTTAAAATTTCATGAGGTATATAAATTTTCCCTATATCATGTAATATTCCAGCTTGAGTTGCATTAATAACTTCTTTATTACTTTGATTCATCCATATTGCTATAAGCATTGAATAAAGTGATGTGTTTATACTATGTTTAAATGTATAATTATCAATTTTCTTTATTCTGTCTAATGCCTTTATTATGATTGGATTATCACTTATACTTTTACACATTTTAGATACATATTCTGTAATTTCATCATATATATGATCATTTTTATACAAAATACAAGTAAGAGTACTTTCAACTTCTTGTATTATTGTTTTATGTACCTTTTCATAATTATCAAAATTAGTAAGTGGATTATATATATTAATACTTATTATACCTAAATCAACTAAATACCTTTTTAATTTGCAATTAAGTACTGTATCTTTTTCTAATATAATATTACCATATGCATCATAAATATCTTCAGCTAGCTTGTCTCCATTTATACTATTTGATGTAGGTATATTAATTGTCATCGTATCCTGCCTCCATATTAATCTTTTTATATCCACTATATATTACCTCTTGTAAATGTTTTCTTAAGATTGCCTAAGATTACTCTTATCAATTCTCATAATTATCTATAATTGAATTTTTAACTCAGTTTATATTATTTCGAAAAAGTTTTTATTCCCTATTATAATTTAATAATATTATTTTTATAACCTTCTCAATTCCGCTTTAATTGTAGCATTTTATCCTATTTTGTCAATGCTTGTTGTTTCAAAATCATTTATACTTTTTGTTTTATTTTGTCGTATTTTGTTTTATGCCATGTATTTATTTTCATTTATAGTATAATATTCACAGTTATTATTTTTAAGAAATTTAGTTTTTTAGCCTTTACTCTATATTTAGATGTGAAACTTTAAATGTCGAAAAATAATTTTAAATTTCTAATAAAATTTTAGTATTAGATATAACTCTTATCATATTATTAGCAATAGAGATATAAATAATATAAAAATAATAATTTGCTTATTGCTTTAAATTTAACAATTAATTTTATATAATAATAGAAGTTATGGATAATACTTCTATTATTGTTTTTTATATAAATACTCTAAAATTGGAAGGAGGGGTATCTTGCTTAGAAATTATATGGAAGTAATAGTTGATAATTTGTTAACATCTATTCTTAGTGAATATAAAGATATATGTAAGTGCAAAGTATGTATTGAAGATATAAAAGCAATAACTTTAAATAATCTACAGCCCTTATATATTTCTACCGAAAAAGGCTATACTTACACCAAAATCAATGAATTGAAAATTCAATTTAAAACTACCGTTATAAGTGAAATAATTAAGTCAATTGATATAGTATATAACAATCCAAATCACTAACATCAATTGATATATCTTTTAATTGTATAGTATAAAAGCAAGTTAAAACAATTTTTAAGGATGATATATAATGTATAATAATCATAACCTATCATTAAGCTATAAAATACTTGAAAAAAAACTTGATTTTCAAAAAGAAAATTTATTAATTGCACTAGATCGAATACGAATTTCATGCATTGGAATATTATCTATTAATATGTATTATTTCTACTGCTACTTCTTCTTATTAAAAGATGTTAGTAAGCATTTTAAATTAGTATTACTATTTGTTCATTCAAGCGGATTTATTTTATCTTCATTATTTTTAATTTTTTATAAAAAGATAAAAATTTATAATAATATTTCTATATTACGGTTTATTTATAGATTATTTATTATAATACTGTTACTTGCTGGATCTCTTCCCCTTATTATTAATTATAAATTTGTAAATAGTATTGATTCATATGCAATCATGATGTTAATTTCAGCAGTATGGTTTCCTTTTGAACATATATTTATGATTACAGCTTTTATAATTAATCATATAATACTTATGTTAGGGATTAATATGCATTTTTCTAATAGCCTTATATCTATATTATCAAAACAAATTAATGCTAATACAATATTGTTAGCATCGATTCTATTATGTTATTCTTTGCATAAGAATAGATTAAAAGAATTTAGCAACAAATGTCATCTTATTGAAAGTGAGCATAATTTTAAAAAATTATTTAATGCAAATCCACAGCCCTTATTTATAAGCCAATACAAAGATGATAAAATTATAACTTCAAATAATAAGGCATCTATATTTTTAGGATATAGTAATGATGAATTTAATAAAATATCTTTAGGTGATTTATATAAAAATGAAAAAGATAAATATAATATGTTAGAGAATATTCTCAGTAAATCTAAGATTAAAGAATGTATTGTAGAGTATAAGTGTAAATCTGGTAATATTAAATGGGTAATTACAAATCATGAATTAATTGAATATTATGGAGAAGAATGTATCTTAACAAGTATTACAGATATTACAAATTTAAAAAAAATTGAAGATGAATTACTAAATCGCGCCTCCATGGATTCACTTACTGGTGTTTTGAATAGATACTCTGGAATTAAAATTCTTGAATATAATCTTAGTCTCTGTAAGAATATAGGTGCTTCATTATCATTATGCTTTATAGATATAAATGATTTAAAATTAGTAAATGATACCTATGGACATAGCGAAGGTGATATATTAATTAGAACGGTTTGTGAGTTGATACAAAAAAATATAAGCTCTTCAGATATTATCTATAGATATGGTGGAGATGAATTTATAATTTTATTTCCATTTAAAGATGAAACCTATGCTGAGAACATATGGAATTCTATAAAAAATGATTTTCAAAAATATAACTTTTCCCAATTGAAGCCCTATTCTGTTAGTGCGAGTCATGGAGTATTTGAATTTAATAATAGTATTGATTATACAACAGAAGAAATTTTACACTTAGCAGATAAAAAAATGTATTTAGAGAAGCTTATGAAAAAGTCATGATATAGACTTTATTTATATCATGACTTTTATCTTAATTATTCTTTTTAATAAAACTCTATAAGCTAATAAGATTTTATTAAAAAGACTTAAATATTTCTTTTTTTGCACCACAGACTGGACATTTTTCTACATTATCTCCAATTTCAGTGAAACCGCAAATTGGACATATATAGATAGTCTCACTACCTATATCTTTTTGCTGTTTTGCCATATCTTGTGCATCTTTGAACATCTTAGCATGAATTTTTTCTGCTTCTAAAGCATAATGAAATGATCTTTGCGCATCAGATTCTTTTTGAAACTTAGCTGTTTCTAAATAAACAGGATACATTTGATCTATTTCATGTAATTCTCCATCAATTGCACCTTGAAGATTTTCAACTATATTTGTATGACCAAATACAGCTCCAGCAACTACTGTTTTATCTTCAACCTTATCATTTAGTACATTAAAATGATTCTTAGCATGACACCACTCTGCATAAGCAATTCCCCTAAAAAGTCTAGCTATATTTGGATACCCATCCTTTTCTGCTGAATCACCCCAAATAGTATAACGCATATGAGCCATACTTTCTCCACCATATGCTGAACTTAAAAAATCTACTGTCATCGCATTATTTACTGACATTATAAACACATCCCTTCATGATATATTATTATTATTTCAAAAAAGGAAATTTTAATTCATTTATATATAAACTTTCTATAAGCATAGGAAAAGGGCTGATAAATACTTTATATTCTTATATTTTTTACATATATTTTTAATAACTATTATCCCATTGTTTGAATGACCCATGGAATTCCATAGGATATTATAGTCATTATTACTGTTGCGATTATTAAACCTACAAATATCGCTAAGGATGCCTTCTTTGTTTTTATTCCAAGTAATGACGCTATAAGTGCACCTGTCCATGCCCCTGTTCCTGGTAAAGGTACACCAACAAATAATGCAAGTCCCCAAAATTCATATTTCTGAATTTGCTCACTTTTAGCCATTGATTTTTCCTCTAATTTTTCAACTGTAGCTTTAAATAATTTGGTCTTTTTCATCCAATTAAATATTGGGGTAATAAAAAACAAAATGAATGGAATAGGAACTATATTTCCTAAAACGCATAAGAATATAGCTTTAAATACTCCTATACCTAATAAAGAGGCCGCAACTAATCCACCTCTCAACTCTAAAATAGGTACCATAGATATTATAAACACCACAAGCTCCTTTGGCATAAAACTTAATGTGCTAGTAAACCAATTAATTAATGAATCTGTCATAATATGCTCCTTATACTATATATTTCTTTAAATTTTATTTTTAAAAATATGCTTATTTACATATATATAAGATTACATAATAAATACATAGTATTCAAGTCTTTATTTTTAATACTTAACAATCTTTTATTATAAATTGAAAAAAACTTATTTTAAATGAAAAATAGTCTAAGTTTTACATAATAAAAGAAACTCAGATAAACTGAGTTTCTAACATATTTTTTGATATTATAAATTTATATAAATTAGAACTTGTGAATAAATAATCCACTTCTAGGCTTTGGTTCAAACCATGTTGATTTTGGTGGCATTATTTTTCCACTATCTGCAATATCCATAATATCATCAGTTGTTGTTGCATACATAGAAAAGCTCACTTTCATATCTGTATCTGCTCTTCTTTCAAGTTCCTTTAATCCTCTTATCCCACCAATGAATTTTATTCTCTTTGATTTTCTTGGATCATCAATTCCTAGTATTGGTCTTAAAAGATTGTTTTGAAGAATTGATACATCTAATTGATCTACTGGATCTTCTGGATTAAATATTCCCTCTTTAGCCTCTAATAAATACCACTGTTTTTCTAAATACATTCCAAAAGTGTGTTTTTCTTTAGGCTTAACTGGTTCATTACTTTCAGTAACTACAAAAATTTCACTTACCTTATTTAAAAACTCTTCTCTTGAAAGTCCATTTAAATCTTTAACGGTTCTATTGTAATCTAAAACTTCAAGCTCGCTATCTGGATATGAAATAGATAAGAAATAATTAAACTCCTCTTCTCCAGTATAATCTTCCTTTTCTGCTCTTTTTATATGACCTACTTTTACTGCTGATGCAGATCTATGATGTCCATCTGCAATATATAAATATTCTACTGATTTAAATAATTCATTTATTTTAATTACTGTATTTTCATCATCCACGATCCATACAGTATGACATACCTCATCTTCTGATTTAAAATCATATATTGGTTCTCTCTTTATCCATTCATTTATAATATTTGAAATATCCTTGTTTTCTCTATAAGTTAAGAATATAGGTCCTGTATGAGCTTCACATTTATATACATGATTAATTCTATCTATTTCTTTATCTTCTCTTGTCAGTTCATGTTTTTTTATTATATTGTTAGTATAATCATCTATTGATGCACATCCAACAAGACCAACCTGGCTTCTTCCTTTCATAACTTGTCTATAGATATAATAATTAGGCTTTTCATCTTCTATATAAAATCTATTTTTAATCATACTATCTAGATTTTCTTTAGCCTTATCATACACCCTATCATCATAAGGATCTATATCTTTTGGTAAATCTATTTCTGCTTTATCTACATGCAAAAATGAATATGGATTATCCTTAACCATTTCCCTAGCTTCATCACTATCCATTACATCATAAGGAAGTGCCGCTATTTTATCCGCTAATTCTTTTATAGGTCTTATTCCTCTAAAAGGTTTAATAATTGCCATTAAAATTCCTCCTATATTTATAGCTTAGTAAAAAAATCCTTTATAACTGAAACTACTTCTTCTCCTATTCTATCTTGAGCTTCCATTGTTGATGCTCCTATATGAGGAGTGCAGCTTACTCTTGGATGATTAACTAAGATTTCATTTGTGTTTGGCTCTACTTCAAATACATCTATACCTGCCCCTGCAATTTTCCCACTATCTAAAGCTTCTAGTAAAGCTTCTTCATCTACAACTTTACCTCTTGCACAATTTATTATATAAGCCCCATCTTTCATTAAATTTAACTCTTCTTTTCTGATTAATGTCCCATTTTCTTTATCATAAGGAACATGTAGAGAAATAAAATCCGATTTTCTGAGTAAATCATTTAATTCCAAAAACTCATACTTTACATCATCTTGTTTTCCAAATACATCATTATAAATAACATTCATTCCTAATGCTGTTGCCTTATTAGCTAGGGATTTACCTATCCTACCCATTCCTATTATCCCTAAAGTTTTCCCACTAATTTCAATGCCTTCATATTTCTTCTTGTTCCATTCACCATTTCTCATAGTGTAATTTGATGTTCCTATAAACCTTGCCACTGCAAACATATGAGCTAATGCTAATTCAGCAACTGAGTCTGAACTGGCATTTGGAGTATTCTTTACGGTGATGCCTTGTTCATGTGCTGAATATATATCTATATTATCTATTCCAACTCCAGCTCTTATTATTAATTTTAATTTTCCACCTGATGCCTTTTCTAATACTTCCTTAGTTACTTTTGTTGCTGATCTTATAACTAAAGCATCAAACTCCTTAAGCTTTTCCCCTAAAATTACTTTATCATAATGCTCATCAGTAACACTAAAACCTAATTTTATTAATTCATTAATTGCATTTTCCTGCAAACCATCACTTACTAATATTTTGTACACGTTAATACCCCCAGTTTATTTAATTAATAATTGATAATTAACAATGGTTTCACAAAATAAAACCACTTACTCTGTTAATTGTTAATTATAATAATAAGAGTCTAGAATCTAATCTAAACCCTTATTTATACTTTCTAGCCACATTTATTGCTTATTACTTAAATATACTTATCTAAATTATTCTAATCCTAAAATATCATTTATATTAATTAATAGCTCTTGTATTTCTTCCATTTTGCAATCTGCCATATGAGCAATTCTAAAAGTTTTATCTTTTAAACTTCCATATCCATTAGATATTTGGAAGCCTCTCTTTGCTAATTCTTTATTTAAAAATGAAACATCTATTTCTCTGTTATTTTTAACAGTTGTTAAAGTATTAGATAAATAATTCTCATCTGGAAATAATTCAAAATACTTTTTCGCCCATTCCCTAACTACTTTTGCCATTTCTAAATGTCTTGCAAATCTATTTTCTAAGCCCTCCTTATTTAATATATAGTCTAGTTGATAATCTAGAGCATACATATGTGATATAGAAGGTGTTGATGGATATTGATAATCCTTCTTTTGTATATACTTATATAGTGATAACAAGTCCAAATAAAAACCTCTGTTAGGAACTTTCTCTGCTCTTTCTTTTGCCTTATTTGAAAAAGTGCATATTGCCATTCCAGGAGGCAGCCCTATTGCCTTTTGAGTTGAAGTTATACAAATATCTATTCCACATTTATCGACTTCTATCTTTGTTCCTGCTGCTGAACTTACTGTATCTACTATAAAAATAATATCAGAATATTTCTTTATGACTTCTCCTATTTTATCTATTGGATTCATAACTCCTGTAGATGTTTCATTATGAGTTACTGCTACCAAATCATAATTACCAGTTTTTAATACCTTATCAACCATTTCAGGCGTAACAGCTTTTCCCATTTCTACTTCAAACAAGTCTGCAGAAACATTATTCGAAGTCGCCATTTCATACCATCTCTTTCCGAATGCCCCAACGGAAAATACAGCTGCTTTCTTTGCTGTACAGCATCTTATAGCTCCTTCCATAAGTCCACTACCTGATGTAGTTGAAAGTAATATTTCACTTTCTGTGAAAAAAACCTTTCTTAAATTATTGCTTATTCTTCTTTGAAGCTCAGAAGCTTCTTTGCTTCTATGACCAATCATAGGTCTTGCCATTTGTTCTAAAACATCTGGCTTAACTTCTACTGGCCCAGGAATAAATAGCTTTTTATGCATTATGACTCTCCCCCATTATATTTTTATTTATTGCTTAATTTTATTATTGATAATTTTACTACTTTTTCGAATTATTAACAACTACTTTGTTAATAATTTACTAACTTTTTATCATATTATGTAATTATCATTAATTTGAACACTAGTTTAATAAATTGCAGAACAACTTATTTTAATTGATAGCTGAAGATACTTTACTCCGTAAAACTCAAGTGAAATAATTAAAGTCCATCAACTTCAGGCAATCTTCAGTAGATGGACTTTAATACTAAGTTCAGTAATTGTTAATCATTAATTATTAACTATTTTTCTATTGTTTATTATTTTTTAAAATATCTCTTATTTCTGTTAATAGCTCTTCTTCCCTTGTCTTTTTATCTTCCTGTGGTTTTGATTCTTCTTGTTTCTTTTTATTTAATTTATTTATAATCTTAATAAATATAAATACAGATAGAGCAATTATTATAAAGTCAACTACATTTTGTATAAATAATCCGTATGATATTACTATAGCATCACTGACACCTGGTACTGCCTCTTTTAAAGTATATGTAAGATCTTGAAAGTTAACTCCTCCTGTTAAAAGTCCGATTGGAGGCATTATTATGTCTTTAACTAATGATGAAACTATTTTATTAAAAGCTCCCCCTATAATAACTCCAACTGCTAAATCTAGTACATTTCCTTTCATTGCAAAATCTTTAAATTCACTTATGAATTTTTTCCCTTTTTCTTTCATTTAATTTCCTCCTTTAAATCACTTACTTTTCAAAAGTTAATATAGACTCTGTTTCTCTACAATATTTTACACATATACATTGTCCTAAATGTCTTGGGCACTTATAACATAGACATGTTTTATCATTACCACTACATCCTTTTTTATACTCAGGACAATACTTACAATTTACTCCATTTCCTACTGGCATAGATACACCCCCCAATCTTATTATACTTTTATTCTATTACAGCCTTACTTTAGTTAACAGTTGTAATAAAATGCGAAGCATTTTTCAGTTCACAGTTCACAAGGCACAGTTTACAGTTGTTTTGATTTTATAGGTAACAGGGAACAGGTATCAGGGAACAAGCTCAATTATAGTCTGCTACACCTAACTAAGTTTTTAATGTCCCTCATTAATTATTTTTTACCAATAACTTAATTCATTATTAATTTAAATTCTTAATATAAGTTGGCGAAGGTAAATAGACGGTGAAATAAGCATATAGCGAGAAATTAGAAGTACTTGATGAAGGAAGAACTACTTTGCCTTAGTGTTGTTGGTTCGTCTGAGCGCAGCGAGTTTAACCAAAACTCTTGGCATAGTAGTTCTCCGAGCCTAGTACTTCTTTGCGTAGCTATTTAGCTTATGAAACATATCTATTTATCGTAGCCTTTATATTCGCATTTTATAACAAAGTATTAGTAACCTATTTTTATTATCACCATATACTAATCTCATAAGAGGCTTTTCACTCATTAGTAGACTGAAAAACTTTTAACTCCCATCTATATAAACTTTTGGGAACTCTATTGTTCCCTCTCTCATTAAAATAAAAGAGATTCAAGCAATCCTGAATCTCTTTTTATTTTATAGAAATAGTTGAAATATTACAAGGAATATAACTCCAGGTATCCCTAAGAATCCTGCAATTAATGCTGTTACAGCATTTATCCCTATTGAAAAACCAAAATAAGAGCCTAAAATATTAGTAAAGTATAATAAAACTATACCTATAATTCCGTTTAGTAAAATTTTTAACGGCCATTTTAAAAATTTTATTAATAAATACAATAACACTAATCCTATTAATCCATATAATATCATATTTAAATCCATATAAATCCCCTCCATTTAATATTATGCATTATTTAATAATAATATTAATCTATTTTTCTTAACTCTCTTTGTTTTGCCATAGTTATCAGATAATTATATCTAGTCTTTGCTACATCTTCGGCGTGAATTGCTAGTTCAATTAGTTGAGGATCACTTACAGAATTAAATAATGACCTTGCTACTTCCATCTCTATTACAGTTTCTTTAATAGCACTTAATAATTCTAAATCTTCCTCACTATATTCTAACTTATTTTTTTCTACATTTTGCATTAATAAATTTAAAATTGCTTTCTTATTCACTTTGACCCCTCCCAAATATTCTATATTAAATTAATTCCCATAATTTAACAATAATATTCAAGAGAATAACTTTTTTATTACATAAGAGGGGCAAATACTCTTAGTAAAGCTGTTATAAATTTATTAGACCACTTTACTTGGTGACAATCTTCTATTGTTATTAACCTACAAGATTCTAATGTTTTTATAAAATCTTCTTTAATTTCTACAAGTGATTTTGTTTTGTAAAGTAATACCCCACACTCAAAATGTAAATAAAGGCTTCTATAGTCCATGTTGATAGTTCCTATGACTCCAATTTCATCATCAGATACGAAGGTTTTTGAATGTATAAATCCTGGTGTGTACTCATATATTTTTACACCAGCCTCTATAAGTTGAGCATAGTAAGCCCTTGTAACCATATGGACATACCACTTGTCTTCCTTGTGTGGTGTAATTATTATAACTTCTACTCCATTTTTAGCCGCTAATGTTAATGCTGTCACTAATTCATTATCAACTATCAAATAAGGAGTTGTTATATATACATAATCCTTTGCCTTATTTATTATATTCAAATATACATTTTCCCCTACAGTCTCATCATCTAGAGGGCTATCTCCATAAGGCTGAACATATCCATCAGTTTCAAATACTTCTTTATAATTTACATAGGGTTTATATTTTTCATAATCATCTTTTTCTCCACAATTAAATTGCCATGACTGAAGAAACATCATAGTTAAATTCCAAACTGCTTCTCCTTTTATCATAAGTGCAGAATCTTTCCAATGACCAAATCTATTTATTTCATTTATATATTCGTCAGCTAAATTTATTCCGCCTGTAAAAGCCGTATGACCATCTATTACTGCAATTTTTCTATGATCTCTATTGTTCATTATTATTGATAGAAATGGTACAAATGGATTAAAAACTAAACACCTGATTCCCTTTTTCTTTAATTTTTCATTATATTTATATGGAAGCGTTCTAAGACATCCCATATCATCATATATTAATCTTACCTCTACACCTTCTTTTATTTTTTCTTCTAATATTTCTAATATACTATCCCACATTAGTCCTTCTTGAATTATAAAATATTCTAAAAATATATATTTTTGAGCCTTCTTTAATTCCTTTTTAAGTTCTTCGAAAAACTCTTCTCCAGGTGATAAGTATTTGGTAATTGTATTTTTATATATCGGACTTGCTGCATATTCATTTAAATATCTTATTTGATTTGCTATAGATTTATCTTCTTTTTGAATTTCATTTAAGATATGTTTATCCTGCATTAATAATGAGGATGTTTCATTATGTATATTTAACATTCTAGATCTAAATTTCTTAGTAGTCTTTTTCAAACCAAATAATAAATAGAACAATCCTCCAAATACAGGAACTAACAAAACAGGTACAATCCAAGCAAGCTTATAAGATGGATTATCTTTGGTACTAAAAATATATACAGCTGCTATTATACTTACTACCGAAAAAGCTGCATATAAATAAACAAACTCCTCAGTAACTTTCCATATAGCAAAAGTAAGTATTCCTAGTTGTAGTAGAATAAGTACCCCGACAATAATCATTCTACTAAATAAAAATTTCAATAAGTTACTCATACAGTCACCTTTCAATTATATTTTCTATATTTCTTTTCTTCCCTCCAGAGCTTTTGATAATGTTACCTCATCTGCATATTCTAAATCTCCACCTACAGGTATTCCTGATGCGATTCTAGTTACTTTTATATCTAAAGGCTTCAATATTCTTGATATATACATAGCTGTAGCTTCTCCTTCAATATTAGGATTTGTAGCTATTATAACTTCTTTAATATCTGCACTCATTCTTGCAACTAGCTCTCTTATTCTTATATCCTGTGGTCCCCTTCCTTGCATAGGGGATAGATTTCCGTGTAATACATGATATGATCCATTGTACTCTTTAACCTTTTCCATTGTCATGATATCTTTAGGTTGCTCTACGACACAAATTATATCTTTTTCTCTATTCGGATTTGAACATATTGCACAAGGATCTTTATCTGTAAAGTTACCACATATTGAACAATATCTTATGGTTCCTCTAGCCTTTACTAAGGCTTCTGAAAATTCTCTTACTTCATCTTCTGGAAGATTTAAAACATATAATGCTAATCTTTGAGCTGTTTTTTGTCCAATACTAGGTAACTTAGCAAACTCTTCAATTAACTTTTCTATTGCAACAGGATAAAAATCCATAAAATCATCCTTCCCATTATTTGAATATATAAAAAGGCGAAACAACTTCGCCCTTTCCCTTATAACTTTATTTATAAATTAATTGTTAACTTTTCCTTATTAATTATCCATTATTAATGACTACAAATAATTGTAAAACTTTAACCATTAATCGTTAATTGCTAAAACAGTCCTGGTATGTTCATTCCACCAGTTAATTTCCCCATTTTATTTGCACTTTCTTCTTCCGCTTTTCTTAGCGCTTCATTTACTGCACTTAAAATTAAGTCTTCTAGCATTTCAACATCATCTGCATCAACTACTTCTGGTTTTATATTAATTGAAACTACTTCTTTCTTACCATTTGCTTTTACAATTACAGCTCCACCACCAACTGAAACTTCAAATTCCTTAGTTTCAAGGTCTTTTTGCATTTGCTCCATATCCCTTTGAAGTTTTTGTGCTTGCTTCATTAGGTTGTTCATATTTCCTCCGCCAAATCCGCCTGGAAATCCTCCCTTTGCCATAAAAAATCCTCCTTTTTATCTCTTCTATCTTTTTATCTTTTATAAAAACCTATTAACTATTATATAGTATTTTACTTTACTTTTCTATATTTAGCCCATTATTTATATTAGTTTTCATTGTTATTATTATTTCTATTTATTCTTTTTATTCAATAGTTTTAAAATGCGAAGCATTTTTCAGTTCACAAGGCACAGTTTACAGTTGTTTTGATTTTATAGGTAACAGGGAACAGGTACCAGGGAACAAGCTCAATTATAGTCTGCTACACCTAACTAAGTTTTTAATGTCCCTCATCAATTATTTTTTACCAATAACTTAATTCATTATTAATTTAAATTCTTAATATAAGTTGGCCAAGGTGAATAGACGGTGAAATAAGATATAGCGAGAAATTAGAAGTACTTGGTGAAGGAAGAACTACTTTGCCTTAGTGTTGTTGGTTCGTCTGAGCGCAGCGAGTTTAACCAAAACTCTTGGCATAGTAGTTCTCCGAGCCTAGTACTTCTTTGCGTAGCTATTTAGCTTATGAAATATATCTATTTATCGTAGCCTTTATATTCGCAATTTAAAACTATTATTCATCTAAAATATCTACTATATCAGACCCTAAAGTTTCTAAAAGCATATCTGCTGTTGATTTCTCATCACTTGAACTTTCTTCTACTTCAAACATAACTTTTATATCTTCTCTAAATATTTCTGCTAATACTTCTTGTATTACAGATTTGTACTCAGGCTTTTCCAATCTATCTTTATTGAATTTATATTGATCCTCATACTCTATAGTTAGAATTCCATTTTTACATTCTACAGGTTTTCCAGTAAGAATAGATGCATATACTATCATTGCTCTTCTAGCCTTAAACCTTTCTAAGATATCTTTCCATGACCTTTGTATATCATTTAATGTTACTTTTGAATTTTCATTTGCTACAACATTACTGGTTGTTATTCTTTTGGTTTCTCTAACTGGCTGCCTTTTTGTTACTTCCTCTTTACTATTTACTTTATCAGTAGTATTACTTACTACCTTAAGGCTTCCATTTTTCAATCCTTCTTCTAATTTATTTATTCTAGTTAATATAACTTCATTTGATGTGTCATACTCAATTTTACACATTTTAATTATCGCTAACTCCAAATATAATCTTGCTTGTTTACTTATTTTAGCATTAGATTCTGTTTCTTGAAGAATTCTTATATATCTCATTACTTCTTCTGCTCTAATTTTACTAGCTTGCTCTTTTATTAGTAATATATTTTCTTCTGACATATCTAATACTTCTTCTGGGTTATTAGTAACCTTAGCCATTAAAATATTTCTGTAATGTGCTATTAAGTCTTTTATAAATAAATAAATATCCTTTCCTGCATAAACTACTTCATCTATTATACTTATTGACTTTTCTATATTTCTTTGAGTTACAGAATTGGTTAAATTAAATAAACTATCATTAGTTACAAGTCCAAGCATACTTACAAGAACATCATATTGTACTGCTCCATTTCCCATAGATATTGCTTGATCTAAAATACTAAGTGCATCTCTCATTGCTCCATCTGATACTCTTGCAATTAAGTTTAAACTTTTATCGTCTGCAAGCGCATTTTGTTCATTAACAATTTTTTTAAGTCGCTCTGTAATTTCATTATTATTTATTCTTTTAAAATCAAATCTTTGGCATCTAGATAATATAGTTATTGGAAGTTTTTGCGGATCTGTGGTGGCTAAAATAAATACTACATTACTCGGCGGCTCTTCTAAAGTCTTTAAAAAAGCATTTACTGCACCAATAGATAACATATGAACTTCATCCATTATATAAACTTTATGTCTTGCTTCTTGTGGTGGATACTTTACATCATCTATAATATCCCTAATTTTATCAATACCATTATTTGAAGCTGCATCTAATTCAGTAACATCAATTGCTAAACCTTCATTTATTTTCCTGCACATATCACATTCATTACAAGGCTCTCCATCTTTTAAGTCTAAACAATTTAAAGCTTTAGCAAATACCTTAGCTGTTGTTGTTTTTCCTGTTCCCCTTGTTCCACAAAAAAGATATGCATGAGCAATTCTATTGTTTAATATTTGATTTTTAACTGTTGTAGTTATATGTTCTTGACCAACAATATCATAAAAGTTTTGTGGTCTCCATTCTCTATATAAAGCTGTATATCCCATGAATTACCCTTCCTTATGTTAGTTTCTTTATTTATATTATAGACTAAAGAACAATAATAATGAATAATGAATAAATTAAAAATTATTCAAGTTCTGATTCTAGTTCAAATTCGATGTTCGATAATGTGTCATTAAGAAAAGACGCTTTTTCATTATAATTGCTGTTTAGAAAATGCGAATACAGTATATCCACCACTACTAGCATAGGGAATTGCGGAGATATTACATTTCCTATAGCTAAATTTTTAGTTACAGCAATTAAAACTATTTCATCACAGAAATCATGAAGAGAAAAGTCATTATTGGAAGTTATTATAATTGTTTTTGCTTTTCTTAATTTAGCTTCCTTTAATGAGTTTAATACTATCTTAGTCTTACCACTTACAGTAAATCCAATTACCAGAGTATCTTCATCTATTAGAACTGAATTCATTTGCATTATATGTGCATCTACTACAGATTCCACATTTAATCCTAATCTCATAAACCTTATTTTAAACTCCATAGCTACAATTCCAGAACTTCCAATTCCATATACATACACCTTTTTATATTTTAGAAGCATTTCGGAAATTCTTTTAAGCTGAGCTTCATCTGTAAGAGTATAACTTTTATCTAAAAGTTTTTGATAAGTACTTAAAACATTCTTTTTTAGCTTCCCTACGTTTTGTATTTCCTCATTGAATGTCTGTTCATATCTATAAACAAATTCTCTATATCCTTTAAATCCACACTTCTGAGCAAATCTTGATAGGGATGCCTTTGACACAAATAACTTTCTGGAAATACTTTCTGCCGAAAAGTCTTGTTTTTTATTATTATGTATAAAAAAATCTGCAATTGTAGTTTCAGTATTTGTAAAGTTACTATATAAGGTTTCCATTAACGGTATTATACTTTTATCTTTACTTGGCATTTCTACTTAACCCCCGTTTATAAAGTTTTTTATAAATAAAGAAATCTATTTGGAATTACTTAATATCATAATACCAAATAGATTATCTTATTTAAAATTTATTTTATAAATTGTTATAATCGTTAAAGTTTACATCAATATCCATACCTATTTCAAACATTCTCTTCCATGGCGTTGTTATACTATTAATATTAAGTTTACAAACTTTTGATATATTAAGCTTATTATATTCTTTTAAAAGTAAGTCCCTTATAGTATTTTCTACATACATCTGCTTATCCTTGAAGTTGTAATAACTTATATCATTATTAGGAAGATACTCTTTTATAACTTCTTGCCTTACCTTGGATTGGTAAAGAACATCTTCAACTATACGATATATAAGATGCTTTATTTGACTTCCCTTATTTGAGCTTAAGCTATATATCCCTGAAGACAAAGCAGTTCCCAAGGTATTACAATTAGTATTCCATCCTGCATATGCTGTTAATTTAGATAAAACTCTACGCCTATCTAAATAATTTATTAAAGTTAAATCTCCACCATTAGCAAAAGCTGAATCACTCAATATTACCATTTTACCACTTTTTATATAACTTTCAATTTTATATACAAAGTCTAAAAGATTTCTATATGATGTATAAGTAAGATCAATATCTAAAATCTGATCTGAGGCTTCCTGCATATATTTTCCTGGGGAATTTATAGCTAATATCAAGTCAGCCTCACTAGAATTGTCAATTAGTTCCCCACCACAAACTCTTACATGATACTTAAGACTCTCATTCATAGGTCTATCTTCATATAAAGGAATTATATTAGGGCCAAACGTAGAAGAATAAAATGCATATATCTTAACAGTCCTACCTAAAAAGTCATTTAAGCATCTTGCTAGTAAAGAACTTCCTACCTCGTCTGCTCCAGGATATATATAAGATTTAAATTCAAGGTTTTTATTTTTTATAAAATCTAAAACTATTTTTTGTGAAATAGCCGTATATCCATATTCTGACGAATCATCTTGTGGAATAACTAAAAAATCCAAAGTTCCATCTTCTAGAAGCTTTGCTACTTCAATATTTATATATTCATTGAATTCTCTTCTACTCTCATAATCTAATACAATCTCTTTAGGAATCTTTATTGACTCTAACTCCTCTTCCTCTATTTTGTTAATTCCAGCCCTTAATCTTTTATCTATAAGATACTTACTTCTAAAGAGATTGTATCCATAATCAGCATAATAATCCGGCTCTTCTTCAGAAGAATTATATTGAGGAGATCTCATAATACAATTAAATGCATAAACTTTTATATTAGGATTAATTTCTTTTATTCTTCTTAAATTTTTAATATATCCTTCAGCTTCATCCTTAGTTAAATGATGTAATCTTGAAGGAATAAGTCCTCCATAAATAAGCATATCAATTGAAAGCACTGCATAACTACATTCTTTTGCATTTTCAAATACAAAGTCCCAAAGTTTTGATACTTGTCCTGGGGTTTTCTTGTCTCCTAATATATATTTATCAGGAGATATAAGTTTAATATCTTTCTTAGCCGATGTAATAAGTTTAGGAAAATCACTATTACAAGGTCTCTCATCTAATGGAATAAATAGTATATTCATCATTTTATTAAATTTATTGCCTGATCTAAGGCCTTCGCTCCATCTATTGTTCCATATATCCTCATATCAATTACTCCTAGTGGCTTCCCATCAAAACTATTTTGTATGTCTTTTACTGCAAATTTTAACTGTGGTGCTACAAGTACTACATCAACATCTTCCTTAGTATTCTTTGCTTCAGTGCTAGATAATGCCCATATTCTTGCTTCCATATTTCTTTCTAATGCAACCTTTTTCATTTTTTCTACAAGAATTGATGTAGACATTCCTGCATTACAAACTAATAAAATGTTCATCATATTATAAAGCCTCCTTATATAAATGCATAAATTTTTGTGCTAATATCTTAACCAGTTCTGCATTCATAAGCTGATCTTCTGCGTGTATAAGCAATAGAGATATATTAAGTGGATCTCCTGAAGCCTCCATTTGCACAAGTTCCATATGCTTTTTATGTCCTTGTACCAAATAATTATCAGCTTCCTCAAACATTTCCTCTAAAAGGTCGAAATCTTTGTTTTCACATTTATTTATTATCTCCATATACTGTGACTTTGCTGCTCCTACATTAGATATTATTTCAAATGCACTAAGCTCATTATTCTCCATAAATATTCTCCTTAACTATATTTTTTAAAACTTCTTTTATAGAAGGCATATAAAAATCTGCATTTCCAAGATTATGTTTACCTATAAAATATGATGTCTTTGAGTGTTTGAACATAGAACAATCACTTTCAGAATCTCCTATAGATATTATTTCTGCATTTGGATATATTTCTTTAAGTGCCTTTCCCTTAGAAACACCCTTGGGAATTATTTCTAATGTCTTATCTGAAGTTTTAATTGCATCAACATCATCAAAATTTTCTTCAATATATCTTCTAACATTATTTATTTCATTGCTATCCCCAATCATAAGAAATATTATTACTGGCTGATAGTAAATAACCTCTGTAAAGTCATCTAATATATTAGATGAATTATAGAATTCTCTTGGAAAATCAGCACCTCTTTCATTATGCCAGTATCTATTACTTATAGTATTTAGTTCCACTCTAAGATTTCTTTCCTTTATATATTCATATATCTTAAGAGCTGTTTTCTTATTTAATATTCTTCCTTTAATACTATTGTCATCCTGTAGCACAGCACCATTTTGAGAAATTCTATATTTTATATTTAAATCATATTTTTGAGCTATATGAATTATATCGTGATCCAATCTTCCAGTTACCACCACTACCTCGTAACCATCATCTTGTAAAACTTTAAGTAGGTTAAGAGTTTCTTGTCCTCCTATTATCTCATTCATTTCATTGATTAATGTGCCATCTAAATCTAGTGCTAAAACTTTAGTCATTATCTATCATCCTTTGCTTGTTTGTTATTGCCACGAAAGGCATATATATTAATACTGATATTATTAAAATGATTACAGCTATTAATGCTGATACTATATGTCCACCTGTAGCAAAGAAAGCACTTAAAACTGGTGGTGTCGTCCATGGAACCAATATATAAGTATGAGCCATTACTCCTAATGATGTTGTCAAGGTTCCTATTGCAAGTCCTACAAAAGTAGATAAGATCATTGGAATTATTAATATTGGGTTCATCACAACTGGAAGTCCAAACATTATCGGTTCTGAAATATTAAATAATGCTGGTATAAACCCTATCTTAGCAATTTTTCTATAATCTTCCCTACGAGATACTATAAAAATTGCAATAATAAGAGCAATCATATTTCCTGCGCCCCCCATAAATGCAACTGAATCTAAGAAAGGCTTAGTCATAATTGCTTGTAACGCTTGTCCAGCCGATGCTGCCTCAGCATTCTGTGTTAATGAAACAAGATATATTGGCTCTAAAATAGGATTAAAAATAAAGGCGGAATGTATTCCTAATCCCCAAAGCAACATATAAAGCAAATAAATTACTCCTAAACCAAATGTAGAATTAACAACATTTGTGAAAGGTGTTTGTATAGACTTAAATATAAGATCATTTAAAGGAAGTTCAAAGTAATTTGTAAACATCTTTAAGGTTCCAAATATTAGTAAAGTTATAATAACAGGTATTAATTTATTAAAAGATCTTGAAATTGATGGTGGTACACTATCTGGCATTTTTATAATCAAGGCATCAATATTTGATAACCCTCTTATAATTTCTACAGTTGCTATTGCAGAAATAAAAGCCATAAACATGGCAGCAGCTCCAGTATAATAAGTGTTTATATATTCTATTCCTAAATTTCCATCAAAATTTATTGGCATTAATATGAAAAGTACTACAACTGCTATAGATGGTGTAATTGAAGTCTCGGATTTATAATGTTCTGCTAAGGATTTAGAAGTTGTAAATGTTAAAAGTATTGCCATTATAGACATAGTTGCAGGAACTATAGAAGCTCCTAGCTCTGTAAGTTTAGTAAATGGCATTCCAAAAAGTTTATTTGTAAAACCATTTTCTCCAATAAATACGTTATTTATAAGTATAAAGAAAGATCCTGCAATCATAATAGGAAGTATTGCCACAAAACCATCTCTTATTGCAGATAAATACTTATTAGAAGCAAGTTTATTTGCTATAGGAAGAAAGATCTCTTCAATTTTATTCATAAATTTATTCATAATATTTCTACTCTCCTATCTTTTTTATCTCATTAATAAATTTCTCAGTTATAACTTTCGGACGAGTTATAATAGATCCAACTACCACACTATAGCATCCAAGTTCAAGTACGCGTTTAGCCTTTTCAGGTGTATCTATATTTCCTTCTGCAATAACCGGCTTCGAAACTGAATTAATAATATTTCTTATAAGTTCAAAGTCATTTGTATCTATATGAATACCTTTACTTTGAACTGTGTATCCTACTAATGTAGTTCCTATAAAATCAAAACCTATTTTATCAGCGTAAATAGCTTCATCATAAGTAGAACAATCTGCCATAAGTAATACATTGCCATATTTTTCTCTAATTTTATCAATGAATTCTTTCAAAGTAATATTACCAGGTCTTAATCGGTCTGTTGCGTCCAAAGCTATAATATCTACTCCTACTTCAATAAGCTCATCTATTTCTGTCATTGTTGGAGTAATATAAATATCACTATTTTCATAATCCCTTTTAACTATTCCTATAATTGGAACATCAACATTTCTTTTTATTTCTAATATATCCTGATTAGAATTAGCTCTAATCCCTACCGCTCCTCCTTGTACTGCTGCTTTAGCCATTCTCCCCATAATAAAAGATGAATGAAGTGGTTCATCTTCTAATGCTTGGCAAGATACTATTAGCCCTTTATTAATATTTTTCATATTATTCCCCCTATTATTTTACATAATAAAAAAGTACTTTTTCTTGAATTCATTTTAAGTTGTCCTGTATTTATTTTCAATTGATATCATTCATTTAGAAACTACTTTCTAACAAAGTTAAAAAAGCTCCATACTTTATATATAAAATAAAAATATAGTGAAATTAAATTCAGAAAAAACAAATAAGGATATTCCATTTTTATATAATAGAATATCCTTATTTCTAATTTATATGGTCTTTTTAATTATAATTATCTCAGTAATACAAATTAATACTCCTACAATACCAACCATTATAAATGATAACTCTAAATAAACTCTATCTCCTATGAACCCACATATAGGAAATAAAATTATCATCATTATAGAATAAAACATACTTTCAACCGAAATAATTGTTGCCCTTTGATTTGATTCCACCATAGAATTTATCAAATTACTACTTATCGGTTGAAGTATTGATGTTAAAAATCCTATTCCTAAGAAAAATACTATAGATAAATTCCCTTTGCCAATTCCCATAAAAATTGTAAATACACTTATACTAATTGAAATCATTATCCATCCTAAAGATTTATATTTCTTATATATTTTACTGCTTAAAATAGCTCCTAAAGATGAAAATATTCCATTAAATAAAAATATTATAGAAATACTAATCCTTGAATATTCCATATCATTAAATAATTGTTGCCCATAAAAATAAATGATTGCTGAAAAAGTATATATCAATGGAAAAAATATTAATATATTAAGAAGCCTTTTATTATTTTTAACTATATCTATAGATTGCCTTAAATGATTAATAATATTAATACTTTGATTTTCTTTTCTTATAACATCTACTTCAATAAACCTAGTAGAAAGAACTAATGATATTGATCCTATAACAACTGCTGTAATATAGCTAATAGAAAAATCTATTTGTGAAAGAATTCCTCCTATAAATACTGCCAACCCTTGTGATACCTCTATTATTAAGTTTATTTTTCCATTAACCTTTAAGAATTCTTCTTCTCTATCTAGCTTTTTAAGAGTATCATAAATTAATGCTTCTTCTGACCCTGAATTTAAGTTATATCCCCAAGCTGATAATATAAATCCTATTGCGAATCCCATAAAAGAATTAGAAAATAACATAATAATTGCAGAAATTAATGAGGTTATCCTCCCTATTATAATTATCTTCTTTCTCCCAAATAAATCAGCTAAAGCCCCTGTTGGTATTTCCGAAAGAAATCCAGTTATATGAAATATCCCTTCAAGCAACCCTATTTGAGCTAAGGTCATACCTTTAAATCCTAAGTATAATACCCATATTGCAGATGTTATATCAAAGGCTGAAAAAAACTTATATATATAATCATTTTTAATATTTACACTTAATCTATTCATTTAAATCAACTCCAAATCTTATATTTTTATGCATAATAAAAGACCCTATAAAAAAATGGGCCTGATTGGAGTTACTATATATATTACAAGTTATAGAATAGTTCCTTGTAATTCCCTACTAAAAAAGGGCATAGTAATCCAATTTTCAAAAAATACTGCTGTTTTTGAAATTGAACTACTAGATAATATCTCAAATTTTATTCCCTTTGTAGAAAACTTCATGGATCTATTCCTCCCTTCTTACTTTAAATATAATATATTAATAATATATCATATATCTCTATATATCAAGTTACTTTTATTCTTCATAATCAACAAGCGATTTAAAATAATTTAAAATATATTGATTCCTTAACTTAAAATAGATTGCTTTATAGTTCAATACTTTTTAAGATGATGTTAATTTCAACTTATGCTATAATGTAATAAAATTATTCACATTAGAAGGTGAAATTAAAATATAATTTAGAGGTGAGTACATGACTACAAATTTTATATCAAAGGCAGATAATTTATTTAAAGAGACATTAAATGATATTCTTGCAAATGGAGTAAGCACTGAAGGTCACAAGGTAAGACCAAAGTATAAAGATGGTACCCCTGCACATACAATATATATAAATCAAGTTGTTGAAAAATATGATATTTCTAAGGGAGATTTTCCTATTACCACCTTAAGACCTGTAGCATGGAAGTCAGGCATTAAAGAAATTTTATGGATATATCAGAAGGCATCTAATGAACTTTCAGTATTAGAGGAAATGGGTATTAATTGGTGGAGAGACTGGGAAGTTAATGATACAGGAACAATCGGTCAAAGATATGGTGCTACTGTAAAGAAATATGATTTAATGACTAGATTACTAGATGGATTAAAAAATGAACCTTATACTAGAAGACATATTATAGATTTATATCAGTATGCAGATTTCGAAGAAACTCCTGGCTTAAATCCTTGTGCTTTTCTTACTGTTTGGTCTGTTAGAGATGAATATCTTGATGTAACACTTCACCAAAGAAGTTCTGATTATTGTACAGCAGGACATATAAATAAGATCCAATATGTTGCCTTAATGATGATGGTAGCAAGACATGTTGGATTAAAGCCTGGTGTATTTATGCACGTTGTAGATAACTTACATATTTATGATAGACATGTAGAACAAGCAAAAGAATTAATAGAAAGAACTCCTAGTAACAAACACCCTCAATTAATACTTAAAGAAGGTAAGACAAATTTCTACGATTTTACTATTAATGATTTTGAAATAGTCGATTACGAACCTGTTAAACCACAACTAAAATTTGAATTGGGGATATAATATTATGATAAGCTTAATAGTTGCAATGGATAAAAATAATGGAATTGGAAATAAAAATAAGTTACTTGCTCATATTTCTGAAGACTTAAGGTACTTTAAAAAAGTAACTGATGGTCATACAATTGTAATGGGATATAACACATATATGTCATTACCTAAAAGGCCATTACCTAATAGAAGAAATATTGTTCTTACTACTAAAGATATAAAATTAGAAGGTGCTTTAGTAGTTAATTCTATAGAAGACTTATTAAAATTATTAAATACGGAAGATGAAACTTTTATATGTGGTGGTGCTAGCATTTATGATCAAATGCTTTCATATGCAGATAAGCTTTATATAACTCATATTTTTGCTGAATTCGAAGCTGACACATATTTCCCAGGAATTACGGAAGATTGGGAAATATCACAAAGTATTTGCCATAAGGAAAATATAAATCATAAATATCCTCATGTATTTACTATCTATACCAAAAAATCTTAATATATTTTTAAACTTAATATTCATAGAATTTAATTTCTATATATTAATAAAAAGAAAACGAGGGCATTCCATAAGGAATTCCCTCGCTTTCTTTGTCCTATTGTATGTTAATCCTATTGAAGAGTAACCTTTACTAAATAAATATTATATATTTATAAAACATTTATTTTTGTTCATTACATTAAAAAAACCCTTCTCTTGGTTAGAAAGGCCTAAAATTAAAACCGTGCACCTAGCTTTGACAGTAACTTATAGGCGTTACTATGTAGTTAGCTCTGGCAAGATTTATCCATATCACACGCAGTAATCGCTTATCGCTGCTTCCTTCCGGACCTGACGAGGTTCACGCACTTACGTCGTATGGGACCTTACCATCAACACCACTTGCATAGGCAGACCCTACAAGTTAAAGCCTAGGCTAGGAATTCAACCCCGCTATAGCGGATTGCGGGTTACAGGGCACCGCTGACTCCCCATCTAGCACGGCTATGGCGGAGAGAAGGGGATTTGAACCCCTGATAGAGTTTCCCCTATACACGCTTTCCAGGCGTGCTCCTTCAACCACTCGGACATCTCTCCATAATATAGTTATTTAATTTTAACTACTGCTATATATTATCATATACTAATTCATATTGCAACATTTAAAACTTTACCATATTTCTATTGATTATTATTTATTAATTTTTTAAATTTATACTTATATAATAATAAACCAAAAGATAAGTAAAGTTACCTATCCTTTGATTATATACAGATTAAATATTATATAGACTTTTTCTTATTACTTACTAAAAAATTAAAATTATTCCTAACAATACTCCTAATAAACTTACTATTTGAGCTGTTCTTAATCCCATGAACATTAAGCTATCAGTTCTTAGTCCTTCGATAAAAAATCTACCTATTGAATATAAAATCATATACCCTCCAAGTATGATTCCATCTTTTCCTTCCTTCTTTTTAAGAAGTACATATACTAATATTAAACAAACTAGTGTATTCCATATTGATTCATATAAAAATGTTGGATGATAATAAGTTCCCTTTATCAACATTCCATTTTGAATAAACTCTGGAAACTTGCTTATAAATTCTTTTGATACAGGACCTCCATGGGCTTCTTGATTCATGAAATTTCCCCATCTGCCTATTGCTTGTGCCAATATAACTCCAGGCATTATAACATCTACATATCTTAAAAAGTTTATCTTTTTATATCTTGCGAATATATATCCTGATAATAAAGCAGCTATAACCCCTCCATGTATGGCCATTCCACCATTTCTTACATTAATCACATCCATAAATGAGTGATAATTTTGATATTCAAACGCTACATAGTATAATCTCGCTCCAATTATTGATATTGGAAATGTAACTAAAAATGCATCTATTATAATATCATAATTTAGTTCTTTTTTCTTAGATAGAATGTATATTAACAGCATTGCTCCTAATACTCCAAGTGATATTATTATTCCATACCATCTTATTTCTAAACCAAATAATTCAAAAGCTACTGGATTCATCCTCTTTCCTCCTCTAATAGTAATTATTTTAATTATATTACTTCATAGGTAATTATACCAATTAAATATAAATAAAATATAAATAAATTATAAATTTATAAAATATAAAACTTAAGATTTATTTCTTTTTTTCGTAAAAAATGAAGTTAATAAATCACTACATTCTTGACTATAACACCACTTTATATCTACATACCAATTAAAAATATCATAATCAATTAAATTTATTACAGATCCGCAAGCCCCCATATCCTTGTTAAAAGTCCCTATAAATACTCTTGATATTCTACTTTGTGCTATTGCTGATATACACATAGGGCAAGGTTCTAAAGTTACATACATATCACAGCCTGATAATCGCCAATTATTTAACTTTTTACAGGCCTCTTCTATTGCTAATATTTCTGCATGAGCTGTTGGCAAACTTAAACTTTCCTTCAAATTATGTTGCCTTGCTATAACTTCACCATTCTTAACTATAACTACTCCAACAGGTACTTCTCCCTTATAATATGCAGTTTTTGCTTCTTCTATTGCAATATCCATGTAATCCATATATTTTCTCCCAATAAAAGATAATGAAAAAATGAAAGAATGAAGGAATGAAAAAATTATGGTAAAAAATCCTTAGAGGATTTTAAAAAGGATATTTTCATCTACTTCAAGCAAGCTTCAGTAGATAGGGCTTCATACTAAGTTCAGTTATCGTTACACTCAACTTCACTAAGTATTCATTCCTACACCAACTAAACTTAAGCTTTACGTAGTAAAACATCCCCAACTCTTTCACTTTTTCACTCTTAACTTTTCACCTATAAATTGCTTCACAATTTATATCTAACCTGTTACTTGTTACCTGTTCCAGATTCCCTTATCCCATAAACTGTGAACCGTGAATTGTGCACTGTGAACTGATTAAGTAAATATTCTAACCTTTTTAATTCTATTTTTATCCACTTCTTCAACCACAAATCTAATATTATTAAGTTTAACTTCTTCTAATTGTTCAGGAAACCTTCCTAATTCTCCTATTACCAATCCACCTACAGAATCAAACTCTTCAGATTCCATAGCAACACCTATCAAATCTCCTATATGATCTAGTCTAGCACTTCCATCAACTATATATTCATCTTCCTTAACTACAACTATATCGCTATTTTCGTCATCATATTCATCTTCGATTTCTCCTACAACTTCTTCAATTAAGTCTTCTATAGTGACTATACCAACATTTCCACCATATTCATCTAGTACAACTGCCATATGATTTCTATTCTTTTTCATTTCATTAAACAACTCTGTAATTTTTTTGAATTCAAAAGTATAATAAGGTTCTCTCATGTAATCTGAAACCTTAAAATTTTCTTTACTTTGAGCTGCTATTATTAAATCTTTAACATTTAGTACTCCTATAACATCATCTATATTTTGATTATAAACTGGTATTCTTGAGAATTGCTCAGTTTTAATAACATTTATGACTTCATCATAAGTAGAATTAATATCTACTGCTACTACATCAACTCTTTGAACCATAACATCTTTAACTTGAGAATCTGCAAATTCAAAGACATTAAATATCATTTCTTTTTCTACATCCTCAAGCACACCTTCCTCTTCACTAACTCCTACCATTGTCTTTAATTCTTCTTCAGTTATAAATGGTTCATTAGCTTTTGGATCTCCACCTAAGATTTTTATAAATAACCCCGATATAGCTGAAAATACAACTACAAAAGGTCTAAATAATTTCACTATTACATTTATAGGTTTACTTACCTTCAACGCTACACTTTCTGAGTTTTGTTTAGCTATAGATTTTGGAGTTATTTCACCAAATATAAGAACTAATATAGTCATTACAATAGTCACAACACCAACTGAACCTTCTCCAAAAGCCTTAACAGCAACTGATGTTGCTAATGCAGAGGCACCTATGTTGACTACATTATTTCCTATTAATATTGCTCCTAATAACCTACTTGGATCTTCTGCAAGCTTTTCAACTAGCTTTGCTCCTTTAACTCCTTCTTCTACCATATGTCTTATTCTAATTTTACTTAGTGCCATTAAGGCAGTTTCTGACATAGAGAAAAATCCTGACATCAACAATAATATTACTAATAATACTATCTGCCACGTATAACTCTCCAAATTAATTCACACTCCTAAATTAAATATTTTTATTTTATTATATCATATATTAAAATCCATAATTTATTTTAATATAACTTCCAATAAATATTCTATACTATATGATATTTGCCATATATAACTTATATAATTAAAATTTTTTATTTATATAAAAAATCTATCTTTTAATTCACAGCTAATAATATTTTATCCACAACTTAGCTTCATTTTCATGTATATCCTGTGTATAACCTTGTAAATTATCTACATTACTAAATTTTACTTAAAAAACTAAGCATATACTGAATACTATCATTTTTATTACACAGAATAAAGTGGAAAGGTGGTGAAAAAATGAAAAGATTTCTTTCAGCATTTTTAATATCCTTTTATTTGATTTTTAATACAATTGGGTTAAAGTGCGCTTTTTCTCAGAGTAATATATATGCACAAGGTATTTATACTTTATCTGATTTTAATACATCAAAAACTAGTACTTTCACTATTCAAAATGTTTCTAGAACTGAACATATGTATTTATTTGTTTTTGACGAAAACCTAGGTGTAGTAGAATTATTAAGATTACCACCTAATTCACCGAAAGTTGATACAGTCCCCATCGATCCTGACTATACCATATTACTAATTGGTAAAGGAGAGCTATATTTAACACCTATTAACGCTTAATAGTTATTTTGTTTTAAAAAAACTTAAAAATAAACTTCATAAAGTTTTGTGTCTTAAGTACAGAGAAAGGATTGATAATCATTATGAAGAAGTCTATTCTTACAATTTTATTCTCTATATATTTATCATTTAATATAATTGGTTTAATACCTGCACTAACTAATCCTAAAACCTATAAACAGGGCATTTATAGCTTATCCGATTTCAATATCTCGAAAAATAACACTTATTCAATTAGAAATTCTTCAAAAACTAATGATATCAGGGTGTTAATTTTTGATGAAAATTATCTTTTACTTCAAAACGTAAGTCTGCCTAAAAACACACTAGATATAGATACCACACTTCCACTAAAACCCGAATACTCATTAGTAGTGATTGGAAATGGAGAATTAACTATTACACCTAAACAGTCATGAATACTAAAGTTATTATTGGTATCATTGAAAGTTATTTAATATAGTATATTTTAATCACTGCTAAATTAATCTTTAAATTTTATATAAAAAACAAAAGCATTCAATCCTTTATATTACAAGGATTGAATGCTTTGTGGTATCCCCAACAGGAATTTTCTTATACATTTTTATATGTTGGTTTATATATATAATATATATGAAACCCTTTGTATTATCTGTGTTTATTATAAATAAACTATTTAATTATAACAAGTATTATTTTGATAAATATTGAATAATAGTCCCCTTTGTGTCCCTTATATTTTGTATTTAATTAGCTAAATCTTTTGCTGTTAATTTTTCTACATCATCATATTGATATTCATCTTTATTTTCTACTATTAATTTTAATATTTCTATACATCTAGCATTTGAATCTAAATCTAATGTCTTAAAAAATTCATATGCGCACAAAGGCTTTCCTTTGGCTTTATCTAATTTGTATTGAGGATGTGACGTTTCAAAGTTAGTATTGTGAGTATGTCTTGTAGATATTCTATAACCAACTGCTGTGTTAGATAATATTACTTGTTCTAATATTTTTTCATTTAAGGTCCATGCAGAATTATGATTCCCATTTGAATTAAATTCCGTATCTATATCATGAATAACATGATATTTTATATTAAAATGTGTTAATATCTTCATATAAAATATTAAATTATTTTTTGAACCTGTATTAAGAACATAAAAATCTTTATCTGGATAATACTTTTCCAATAATCCTCTAAATACTATTGCCTCAGTATCCCCCTCTACAAGGATAACTTCATCACAATAAAAAGCCTCGCATATATACGGATTAAATCTATTTACCATTTGAACAAAATCTTTATTTTCTTCTGACTGAAAAATATTATGTCCTACTTGATATGTAATTATATTCTCATCGACATCTTTTACTATTCTTACTAAAGAAGAATGTGGTTTAGATATATCAATCATTATTGGTGAATGTGTAGCACATAATATTTGAAATGGACTATTAGTAACTACATCATATAACTCTTTCCTTAATGCTCTTGATGCTTTGGGATGCATAAACAATTCTGGCTCTTCAAATAATATTAAAAACTCTTTCCTATTATTATTTGAATCATTCTTTAAAAAAGTAATAAAATTAAATAACGCTTGCCTTATTATTCCATGTCCATGCTGATTAATATTTTCTTTTCTATCTGTACCATCTCTTATAACATCAACTGAATGATTTGTTTTAAAAGCTTTTATTAATTCTATCCCGTCCTCATTCTTTTGTGATATCTTTAAATTTAAATTTGGAAATACATTATTAAATCTTTTGCTAATTCTTTCATTATACTTTAATATATCTTCTGCATTAGTAATCTTTTGCTGTAATTCGCTTATTTTAGTAACAGCCTCTTTATATTCTACACCAAAATTAGTTTCAATTTTCTTTAAATATTCCTTATCTATAATTTCATTGACTTTTTTTTCAAAGGATTCTGTTGTTTCTAGTGCATTTATAAAAATAGGTGTTGGTGCATACTTTGTAAATAGAGTATCTATACCTCCAAATCCATTTAGGACATAATCATTTATTTCCCCACTTGGGTTAAAAGTATACTTCTTAAATGTTTTGTCAACTTCATTCCAGATTTTCTTAATTTTTATTCTATTTTCTTTATCTACCCATTTATCAATCCAATCTGGCTCATTTTTAGAAAAATCTTTATTATCATTATCACTTTCTTCTTTTTCAAACTCCCCAATTATTTCAATAGGTGTTGAACTATCATAATTATAGAAATCTGACTTAGCAGCCTGTTGCTTTGAATTTACAAAAAATTCATATGCCCTTAAAAAAGTCGATTTTCCTACATCATTTTGACCTATCAAAAAAATTATATCTGAATCATCAAAATTAATAATATTTTTATCACCTTTTAATCCCCTAAAGTTTTTTACAGTTAGTTTTAATAGCTTCACTACGTTCTCCCCCTCATAAATCCTTTTGATTCCTTTAATTTTTTTTCTTAATCCCCCTTATTTTTTTCTCTAAATCCTTATCAACTATTTCAGAAGATGAATATTTAACTATATTTCTCCAATCTATACTACCATCATCCTCTCCAAAAACTTCAATAAACTTTCTAAATTGCCTATTTATACACTTATCCCATTCACTTTTAAACTCTAACTTATGCTGTTCAGCAGCTTGTCCTATCAATTCTATTAACTCCATATAGAAGTCTTTATTTCCACTTAAATTAGTCCAGAACACTTGTCCAGCTTCTTCGCTAAAATTATCCTTATTACTATCACTAGTTTTTTTTCTACCATAGCTATATCCAACTATAGGTGTTACGGCTATTCCTTTTAATCTTCTTTGTGCCTCTGTAAATGCTTGTCTTTGGCGTTCTCTACTTTGGGCATTAAATACCTTAGTTCCAGATTTTACTGCATATAATTTTACCTGTCTATCATCTTCTGACCATAATTCTAAGTCTATGCTATCTGCTGATGATTTTCTTGCAATATTATTTTCTTTTGCAACCCCAATTGCTACCTCTTCAAAAAAATCACCAAAAATAGTTTCATCAGATGATGTTTGACAATCTAATAATATGTTTTCTACAAAATCATGTGCATCATTAGTTCCAAATGCTCTATATAAGTATGGATTTTTATGCTTTATTGTTTTAAATATATCTACTCTAGATACAATATCTATTCTCCTTTTATAAAAATCACTTAATGCACTATTTACAATGCTAAAATACTTATTCTCCATGTTTTTACCTCACTTTTTTCTATTCTCCATCCTAATGTTAATTAGTTATTAATATCATTTACAATACTTATACCTATATTATATGCCAATCCTACTGGGACTGCATTTCCTATTTGTCTATATTGATCTGTTAATGTCCCTTCTATTATCCATTCATTTGGAAACTGTTGTATTGCCTTATATTCTTCTACAGATAGTGGTCTATCTTCTAATGGATGCCCAATATTTGTAGACTTATGAATAGGACTAGTTAATAATGTCGGAGCTGGTTTATTTAGTGCTATTCTTCTATAAAATCCAACCTTCCCTCCACCTGATTCAAAAGCATTTCCCATAGCCTCCCTAACAATTTCTTCTGGTAGGTCTCTCCAGTTCCCTCCTCCTCTTGGTATTAATTCCATATAATTTAATCTTTCCTCACTATACGGCTTAAAATTACACTGTGTACCAACCATTTCATCTATAACATCAGAAAAAGTTTTCCATCTTAACTTTCCATCAACTCCATCTTTAGAATGTGTTGCTACTGGTAATTGAATTGTTCTTCCATTCCTACTTCCAATAAATATTACTCTTTCTCTAGTCTGTGGAACTCCATAATCAGCAGAATTTAATAATTTATAATTTACCGTATATCCTGTACTATTTAGTCTTTCTAATATATATCTTAATACGCTCCCCTTCTCCTCTTCCTCTGATAATGGGGGAAAGCCTTTTCCTCTTTCTGTCAATGGTCTATTCTTTATTGGTGCATTTAAAATTCCTTTTACATTTTCCAAGATAAAATATTCTGGTTGAATTTCCTCAACTAATTCTATAAACTTTAACAATAATTTACCTCTATCATCCTCTAATGCTCTTCTCTTTCCTGCAGTACTAAAACTTTGGCAAGGACTTCCACCTGCTAATAATGTAACTTCGCCTCTCTCTAAATTTGCTGTATTTAAAATTTCTTCATAACTATAGTTATTTATATCTCCTTCTATTACTGGTAAATTAGGTTTATTTCTTCTTATAGTTCTACAAGCTACCTTATCTATCTCAATTGCTACCCTAGTATTAAATCCTGCTCTTTCTAATCCTATATCAAGTCCCATCGCACCAGAAAATACAGAAATTAATGTTAATTCATTTGGCTGTTTCATCTATTGTTCCTCCTAAATTGTACTTACTTTGTTTTTCTTTAATAACTTCATCAATTTGATTAATATTATCTTCTTTCCATATTCGCCAACCTCTCCAATCTCTTTCTGGCTCATCGATAATCCCTTGTCTTATCCAAGAATTTATAGTTGGCTTACTAATTTTAAAATTATCAATTATATATTTAGTATTATATTTCATTATCCCCACTCCAAACTTAACCATTTTACATATAACCAATTCTATCTTTTCTCTATTTTTCCTCTTTTTTCTGTTTTTATTCATCTTATTATTTTTTTATTTATATCAATTTATTTATTTTTACTACTTTTACTATTTTATATATTCTACTAATATATAGCAAGTTAAAATAAAAAGGTGATTACGAATGTATCCCCATCCTAATCACCTTTCTAAATATTAATTTTTATCTATCAAAACTATAAAACTCCTCCCAACTAAATTAAGCTTTATTTTCACAAATAATAATCAAATCTTCATTAAATTGTTCAATTATAATATTACTATCAGTAGTATCAACATAAAATTCTATAGCGTTTTCTAATTCCACGCATTGTTGCCTCTACTAAAACACTAGTTATATTATCCTTAGTTTTTACTTTAAGTATCTTCCTATTTTTTAATACCATGCTATCATCATCAGCTATTAACTCATAATCTATAACTTCATCATTTTCATCTATGGTTACTTCCTTCATAGAATTACTCCTTTTAAATTATCATTTTTAATTTTAGTTCCCTGGGAACATCCATATCATATTTTAATTTGTTTTATAAAACTAATAAGCACTTTCCATATTTCATCCATTAACATTTTAAGCTTATCAGTATCCTCTTTATGCAAATAATTTTCTTGGTTAGATAAATGAACTACTTGATTTATATTTACACCAATTTTTCTAATTTGCATCGCTAACTCTTGTATCCCATCTATTACATATATATCTTTATTTAGCATACACCTCAAATTATAATTCTGTTGATTTAACTTACTTTTCTTAACTAACTTTATATATTTCTCATATTCTCTTTCATCCATTCTAACTAAAACACTCTTATTTCTTTTTCTTTCTACTTCCATAAATTCTTCCTTCCTAAAATCAATTATTGAACATAGTGATTATTAAAATTAATAAAATAGGGTTTAAGGGATACTCCCTTACAACACGACTTTGGATATCCACGGATATCCAGAGTCAATGCTTGCATATTACTAATTTATTTAAAATTATCCTATTCTACACTTATGCATAATTGACATTTTAAACAAAATAAATTATAAACTTGTTTTGCTATCCTAATTACTTAAATCTTTTAATATTTCACCATATTATAAAATTATCTATTATAAAAATGTTATAATCTCTAAATTATTTACTATTATACTTTGGAAATAGTATCCTTAAATTAAAATAGCATAACTTAATTCTATATTTTTTCTAAATTTAAAACCTGTACCTTTAATATATTCATTAATCCCTATCCCATCCTAGTAATTTTCTTTCTAATTCATCATAATCATAATCTCTTCCCTTAAAATTATTAAACTTTAATCTTTTACTATTATTACTTGTATAATCGCTATAGATATTTCCTTTTTTTGTATTTTTACTATTTCTACTTTTATATTTACTTATATACTCTTTTATTTCTATAGGTGTATTTATTCTATTTTTCCTCCAATCATTTAATACTTTCTCAACATATTCCAATGAATTTGCATTTCTCTTACCAGCCTCAACAATTGCTTGTACTAATAACTCACTACTAAACTCATTTTGAAGCTGTAATAACTTTTGTTCATTATATGAAGTATTATTCAAATTTAAATATGCTCTGCTAACTTCTAAAACCTTTATATCTACTACTCTATTGAAAATATCATCATCCTCATAATTAGATATATTTTTAGATTCATTTTTAGATATATTTTTAGAGTATGTATCTTTTACTGTATTCTCCATACTATCTTTTACCATATCTTCTATAGTATCATTATTATTTTCTAAACCATATATATCAAGCTCTTCATCATATTCTTTATAGTATTTCTTATCGTATTCATCATAATAACTTCACCGTATCCCTTTCCATGTTTGAAATTCAGCCTTAATATACTTTCTTTATATCTAGTATTGGATTTATAAATCCATTGAATATAACCTTCTTCTTCAAGTTCTTTCATAATATTTTGCAACTTGCTCCTTCCAACATTAACTGCCTTTTCAATATATGAATAACTAAAATAACTTTCATTTTTAGATAAGTCTTTATATGATTCAGTAAAGTTAGTATTAAATATTATTGATGATATTACTAAAAATTTCTCTACTTTCTTTTCCTTAAATAAAATATCTCTAATTTGTTTATCAAACGCACTATAATACATATATGAATTATTAAATTCACTGCTCATAATTATAACCCTACAATATTTCCAAGTGTATCCACCAAATTCTTAAATGTGTTTATTTGCATTTCAAAATTTTTTACTTTTGCCTCTAATTCCTTAATATATATCTCCTTTTCTATTGCTCCTATATCTGTCTGTATTCCTAAGTAGTTATTAACCTCAGTCTTACTTATTTTCCATGACCTTCCCACTTTAATGCCTTTTAGCTTCTTTTCTCTTAATAATTGTCTTGCATGAGCTGTAGTTATTCCTGCCTTAAGTGCAAATTCCTCCACTGAATAAACCTCTGTAGTTTTTATACTCATCTATTTTCCTCCTTTATCTCACTAAAAAATAACTCTTGTATTGAAACATTTAATATCTTAGCTATCTTTATCATTAAATTTCTTCTTATATCCACCTTGCCCAATTCAATTAATCTTAAATACTGAGTAGTTATTCCTAACTCATCTGCTAATTCTTTTTGTTTAATATTCCTTTTAATTCTTTCTAATTTAATGTTCATAACATATTCACTTCCTTTATAAAATATTCATTAACGAATATTTTAATATTCATTAATGAATATGTCAATGTTTTAGTGAATATTATTTGCATTTCTGAATATTTTTGTTATTATTTTATTAAGGAGAGTGGTTTTATGAAATTTTCAATTTACTCAAATTTAGGTTCAGAAATAAAAAAACTAAGAAAATCTAAGAATATTAGCCAAAAAAAAATGGCTGAGTTACTTGAAATACCTTATTCAACATACTCAAATTATGAGAATGATAATAGAACCCCTGACGAAGAAACTCTAAATAGAATTTCTTTAGCTTTAGGCATTACAGGAGAAGAATTACTGCAAAATGTTATGTACTCTAAGATTGGTAAAAACCTTTTTAAAGTAGATTCACCCAAGAATAAAGTAAATATGTTTGAACTTAATAAACTAGAAAAATCTAGCATTAAAAATATAAATATTCCTCAACCAAATCAATATTATTTCCTTGAAAAATATTTTAATGTTGATACTAGTTTACTAACTGATTCACAAATTGACGAACTAATTAATTCAATTCACTTTACTATTAAACTTAAACTTTCTGAATTTAATATTAAATAAACTCATTTAAAAGGATGTTATGGTATTTATGGCAAGTTTTACTCAACTATCAAAAGGAAATTGGCAAGTAGTAATCTCTCTAGGTTATGATGATACTGGTAAGCGTACTAGATTGAAAAAACAAGGCTTTAAAACAAAGAAGGAAGCAGAAGTTTTTGTTACAGAAACATTAAACAGAAAAAATAAAGGTTATGTAACACCAACTACTAATAATATCTTATTAAAAGATTTTATTTGGGAGTGGTTTAATAACTATAAATCTAATACTCTAGGAATTAATACTAAAAATAATTATCTTAGTAGAATAAACTATCATATTATTCCTAAGCTAGGTAATTTAAAATTAAGTGAAATAACAAACATTACAATACAAAATTTTTATAATAGCTTAATTAACGAAAATAAACTTGCTCCTGCAAGTGTTAAAAAGATAATTGAAACCTTAAATAACTGCTTTAAATATGCTAAGAAAAACAAACTTATTTATAATATTCCTACTGATATAGAAAAAATCAAATTAGAAAAACCTAAAATAGATTATTGGAATAAAAATGATGTTGATTTTTTCTTAAATGAAATTCAAGATACTTATTTATATACTCCTGTACTTATTTCCTTACTTACAGGGTTAAGAATCGGCGAGCTTTGTGGACTTAGATGGTCTGATGTAGATTTTAATAACGCTTTTATTACTGTTAATAATCAAGTAATTCAGGATAAGATTAATAAAAAATTGCTTTTATCCGACGTTTTAAAGACTTCTACAAGCCATAGAAACATTTCTATACCTAATGTGTTAATAAAACATCTAAAAGAGCTTAGAGAAGCTGATATCGACTCTATAAATGGATTTATAATAAAAGATAGGAATAATTGTATGGCTAATCCTAGAAATGTTTCAATGGAATTTACTAAAAAAGTATCTAAATATAAAAACCTTAAACAAATATCTTTTCATTCATTAAGACATACTCATGCTACATTACTAATTTTCAATGGAGAAAATATAAAGGTAGTAAGTGATAGATTAGGACATAAGGATATTTCGGTAACTTTAAATACCTATACTCATGTCATGGAAGATATGCAAAAAAATACAGCTAATCTTTTGGATTCCTTGTTTAAATTCTAATATGTATAGGAGCTGTTATTATTATGGATTTAAAACTTAATATTATTAATTATTCTGATAATATTTCAATTAATGAGCTTAATGATTGCCTAATCCGTTTACCTCAAAAATATAAAGATTTAGATACTAAAGTAATTATATTTGATACTTTTTCTAGGTATATATTTCATAGTTTAAAACATTTAAATTTTATATATTTTTTGGAGGAATTATTGAATATGTACTAAACTACTTTTATCCAACAGCTGAGCTAGGATGTTATAACATAGGTTCTAGAACAATCTATGTGTTTGAAAATAGAATATTAGAAATGTTAGAAAAAAAACTCTCTAACCTCCCCAATATGACTAACTATAATGAGTTTAAAGATTATCTTACTATTGAAAAAATAAACTTCTGTAAATTTAGTTGGTCAAAATATGTATTATTAGATTGTATTATTCATGAATTAACACATGCTATTCAACATAAAGAAAATAGAATTCCTAGTAGATTTAAATATCTAGTATCTAAGTGGAGTAACATATCTATTGAATTTGAAGCTGTATCGAATTCTATTGATATATTTAATAAAAATCATGAAAGTTTTCTAAACATCTTAAAGGTTAATGGAATTAAAAGCTCCCACTCACTATATCCATTAAATATAAGCTATAAGTTCAATATAAAAATAGGTTAATATTTTGCTTGTATGCAATAATATTAACCTATTTTGTTACTTTTTATATTTTTTAGTTTTATTTATATTCATATTTATTTGGATTCTCTCTAAAGTCATTTCCTCTAACTTATAATTTTCTTCATAGCTGAAGCTTATTCCATCTACAGTATCTATTCCCTTATACTCTCCTTTAATATATTCTTCACCTAGACTCTCTTTTAAACAAGCATAGTAGTTTTTAGGAATCTTTAAATCTATGAATTGAGCAATATCATTTTCTATTTCATATCTTTCATAATCTCTATTTCCCCAATACCAACGCTTAAAATCAGTAAAAGTATGTCTGCCTATTCTTTCATTCATAAATTGCTCTGCTAGCTTCATTCTATCAATATTATTTATAAAATTTATCTCTAATCCATTTTCTTTAACTATGTTACTAAACTTATATCCTAACCATTGCCCTATTGCTATTTTAAGACCTTTCTTATCTCTTTCATTTAAATAATCGAATAACTCCATAATACTATCTCCTTAACTAGATTTTTTCTTTAATTTTTATTTATAAAAAACCTGTTTAGGATTTATGTCCCCTTTTTGTCCCTTTTCACACAAACAAAAATGGCTTAACCCTTATGGTTAAGCCATTTCTTAATATTACATGGTATCCCCAACAGGGATCGAACCTGTATCTGTCCCTTAGGAGGGGACTGTTCTATCCATTGAACTATGGAGACATAATCAACAAATAAATTGTATAATAACATTAATTATATGTCAACATTATCCTACTACTATAATATACTCCATAGCCATTATTTATTCTTTTACCTTTTTAACTATCACATTGTTTGGCTTCACAATAAACTCTATTGAAACATTCCTACTAATAGAATTCATTTTTATTTTTGTTACTATAAATACTTCATATATTTTCTCACATCCATCTAAAGTTTTTAATTCTTCTATATCTACTATTTCACATTTTTCAATATTGTATCTTATATTACTTCCATATAAAACACATAGTCTATTTTCTATATATGGATTTAGAAGATTAAGTATGATGCTTTCTTGCATAGTAATTTTACATTTCTTCTTTCTAATAAGAGAGTTTCTTCTTTCTTCTACCCACTTTTCTTCTTCATCTTCCTCAAGTTCATATTCATCATAATCATCTATATATTTATAATTTTTTAATTTTCCCCAATTTTCAACCTTATAAAACTCCTCATATCTTGAATTAAATTTGATAAATATATCTGCTTCATCTAAATTATTATGTTTTTTAATTAATTCTAAGTCGCCTTGTCTTATAGCTGTAATAGCTATAGGTAACTCTTCTCTAAAAATTTTATTTCTTATTTCTATTTTATTCTTATCCCTTTCAATTCCATCTACATTCAAATATAAACATAAAACGTAATTGCTACCATTTTGAAACCATCTAGCAAATACCTCATCCCTCTTATTACTTATATTAGATTTATCATAATGCTTAGCTACTGTTACTAATATCTCGCCGGTTTCATCTGAATGAGTAACTGTATATTTACGTGGAATTATAGGCCCATCTTGTGATATTCCACTCTTGAAATCAACCTTCAGTTTCCCCTGGTTTCGCTTATTCAAACCTTTCACCTCTAAAATGCTTTTTATTACTTACTATATGCTTGCATGTTATATTTTGCGAAGCATTTTTCAATTCACAGTTCACAAGGCACAGTGCACAGTTGTTTTTATTTTTTTAGGTAACAGGGAACAAGCTCAATTATAGTCTGCTCCACTTAACTAAGTTTTTAATTTACCTCACCAATTATTTTTTACCAATAGCTTAATTCATTATTAATTTAAATTCTTAATATAAGTTGGCGAAGGTAAATAGACGGTGAAATAAGCATATCTATTTATCATAGCCCTTATATTCGCAATTTAAAACTTATATGCTTTTCTATATTCCAACTTTGTTATATACTTTATTTATGGTATTTTAATAATTTTTGAAAGGATTTGATTTGCATGCTTAGATCTATTGCTTGGTATGTAGTTTTCTTCATGGGTTTGCTACGTAGTATTCCTAGTATGATAAAAACTAAAAGATTTGATGAAAAAGATATGGCAGAAGAAAAGGAGCGTCTTACTTTTAAGGCAACCTCAGCTTGGGCTAATAGCCTTTTAAAAGTTGCTGGAGTTCGTGTTAATGTTCATGGATTAGAAAACCTTCCTAAAGATCAAAATGTATTATTTATAGGAAATCATCAAGGAAATTTTGATATTCCAATATATATTAGTAAAATTCCTGTCCCTAAGGGATTTGTTTCTAAAATAGAAGTAAAAAAAATTCCTGGGGTCAGCACTTGGATGGAATATATGCATTGTGTCTTTATGGATAGGAGTAATTTAAGAAAAGCTGGAGAAGCTATTATTCAAGGAGTTAAAGTTTTGAAGAATGGTCATTCATTAGTCATATTCCCAGAGGGTACAAGGAGTAAGGGTGATAAAATGGGTGAATTTAAAGCTGGAAGTTTTAAATTAGCTACAAAATCTAAAGTTCCAATAGTACCTGTTACAATGAGTGGATCTTATAAAATAATGGAGTCTAATAAACGTAAATGGATTATAAACCCTGCAAATGTAGATTTATATATTCATCCAGCTATAGAAACAGCTAATTTAACTAAAGAAGAGCAAGATATTTTACCTAAAAAGGTATATGAAATAGTTAAAAGTAAACTACCTAATTAGAACTAAATTAGTAAAACAGATATGAAGCTATAATTCATATCTGTTTTATTTTATTTTTTACTATTTAGATAATTTTACTCCTCAAAATTATCTACAATTGTGGATATATCATTTTTATAGTATTCATATCTTTTTCCTGATTTAGCAATCCTAAAAAAGCCTAGTGTAACTAAATAGTTTAAATCACTTCTAGCAGTTTCGTAAGATACATTTAGTTTATTTTTATACTCATCAATGGTTACAACATTATTTTTTGAAGTTAAGACACTATTAATAAACTTCATACATCTTTCTTCTAACTTTACATCATTCTTTTCAATTAATTCCTTCAATATTTTTTTCCCAAATTTATAATTTAACTCCATATTTAAAACTTCAATAGAATTTCTAAGTATATCTAAATAAAATTTAATAAAATAAGTTATATCACCATTTGAAGATAAGCTGTTTTCAATAGCTGTATTGTATTTTTTTAATTTTTCTTTAATTAAAGGAGATATTGAACAATATTTTATAACTTCATATCCATTCATCAATAGATATTTATATGTTAAAAGCTCTGAAATTATGGCATTATGTTTTATAAAAGGATTATTGATTATTACATACAGATGTATGACTGTAGCCTTTATTAAAATACTCTTTTCTTCATATTTATTTATTAAAAGCAATAAATTTTCTATATTATGTCCATCTTCTACAATTCTACTAATACTATATATATTTTTACTATTTACCTTATTGATTTTATCAGATTCTAAATCTTCCATTTCAATTATGTTATATAAATTACACAGAAAATCTTCATCAATAATATTACTATTATTAATAATATTTCTTATACCATTAATTTTCTTCTCTGATGTCTCTATACCATTTAAAGCAAGCAACTGAGATATTTCTAAACTTTCTGCTGATTTGTTTAGGTTATCCTTTATCTTTGAAGATATGTAATTAAATACTCCCAAATTATTAGCTTCATTAACAAATTCAATATTACTATCTATACCTTCTGTATTATTAAACCAATAATCAGTTATCGGCTTAAAGTCACAATTATTTTTTTTAGATAACTTTAACCTTCCTCCTTGAATTGTTTCCCATATTTTTTCCAATTCTTCTTTTTCAAATATCCTTCTTGAAATTTGTTTTTTACTAAAATATAAACTGTTAAAATCTTGCATAAGTTGATTGTCCATAGCTATCCTCACTTTTATTACTACTTAAATACTATTATAATACTATTCTTATAACGAAAAATCTCTAGTTTAATTACTAATAATATACTACTATAATACTTTTTAATTATATATTAAAATACTTATACTTATTTTTCAATAATATTATTAACAAAATAAAAAGGGGAGAGATATAACCCGCCCCATAATATGTAAATTTATCTATTCTCAATATTTGTTTATTTTTGTATATTTCTTTTTTCAAAATTAATAAGTTTTTCTTGAATATCTGTATGATTTCCTGCATATCCTAATAACATTCCATTCTTACCAGTCACTCTATGACATGGAATTATTATAGGAATTGGATTAGCCCTATTAGCTTGCCCTATTGCCCTTACCGCTTTCTCATTTCCTATAGACTTTGCTATATAGCTGTAACTCTTTAATTCACCATATGGAATTTTCACTAATTCATTCCATACTAATTTTCTAAATTCAGTACCTTCTATATCTAAAGCTAAGTCAAATTCCATCCTTTTTCCTTTAAAGTATTCCTCTAACTGAATAATTACATCCATACATATATTTTTATCTTCTATTAAATTTTGTTTTTCCTTAAATTCAATCCATTCTTCTTCTATTAACTCAATCATTCTTAATCCATCTGAACTTTTTACTATATATATTGGTCCTATAATGCTATTTATTTTATAGAAGTACAAATTTTTCGTGTTTTTTTCCATATTATCCCTCCTATCAAACGTTTACTTATTGTTTTTTGAATATTTATTACAAAATAACTTATTTTACTAGTAAATAATACGAGCATATTTTTAAATTATAGTGTATACTAAGCTAGTTGACAAAGAATAATATATAATTTATAGTAATTATTTGGAATTTTTAAAATTATATTATAAATTCCTTTGCTCCATGGAATATTAATATTATATACCCGTCGTAAAATTTAAAAATATATATTATATTTAATTATAGATTATTTTAAATACTAAAAGAAAGAGGATTTTGAATGAATGAAATAAAATTTAATAACTTAGGGCTTAAGGATAGCCTTTTAAAATCTATTACTGATTTAGGTTTTGAAAAACCATCTCAAATACAAGCTGAGGCAATACCTGTTGCAATACAAGGATATGATCTTATAGGGCAAGCTCAAACAGGTACTGGTAAAACTGCTGCTTTTGGCTGTGGTATCATTAATCACATCACTAAGAATGATGGCCTTAGAGCTATAATATTGGCTCCTACAAGAGAATTGGCTATTCAGGTTAATGATGAATTAAAAAGATTATCAAAATATGATGATTTGTCAGTATTACCGATTTACGGTGGAGATTCTATAGTAAATCAAATAAGAGCATTAAAGAGAAATGTAAATATAGTAGTTGGTACTCCTGGTAGAGTTCTTGATCATATAAAAAGAGGAACTATTAAATTAGATGGCATTAAATTTTTAGTTTTAGATGAAGCTGATGAAATGCTTAATATGGGATTTATCGATGATTTAGAAGACATAATAAAGCAATTACCTAGTGAAAGACAAACTTTATTATTCTCAGCAACAATGCCTGATCAAATAAGAAAATTAGCAAAAAGATATATGAAACCTGATGCTAAGCAAATTTCTATAAAGAAAACTTCTATGACAGTTTCTACAATAAGTCAAAGTTTCTTTGAAATATCTCACAAAACAAGATTTGAAGCACTTTGTAGAGTTTTAGATTATGATACCCCAGCATCTGCTATCATCTTCTGCAGAACAAAAAAAGGCGTTGATGAGTTAGTTGAAGGTATGCAATCAAGAGGTTATATTGTTGAGGGTATGCATGGTGATATGTCTCAAGCTCATAGGTTAAGAACTTTAAGAAAATTTAAAGAAGGTTCACTAAATTACTTAATTGCAACTGACGTAGCTGCAAGAGGTATAGACGTTGAAGGTATAACTCATGTTATAAATTATGATTTACCACAAGATGTTGAAAGTTACGTTCACAGAATTGGTAGAACAGGTAGAGCAAATAGAGAAGGTATTGCTTACTCTTTAGTTTCCCCAAAAGAATTTTCAATGTTAAAACAAATAAAATCAGTAACTAAGAGTGATATAACTAGAAAAGCTATTCCTACAGTTAATGATATATTTGATAATAAATCTAAATCTATTTTAGAAGATGTTACTAATACTATTACAGATTCTGATTATTCAAAGTTTATTCCAGTAGCAAAAGAGCTTGTTGAAAAATTTGATTCTATAGAGATTATTGCTGCATTAATAAAGAATAAATTTAATGATGAGCTACTTGAAACTTATACAAATGATGTTTTAGAAGCTCCTAAATCAGAGGATATAAGATTATTTTTATCTATAGGAAGAAGAGATGGAATAAACCCTAAAACTCTAGTTAATTTTATTAAAGATACAGCTAGAATAAAAGCTTCTTCAATTGGTGATATAGACATATTAGAAAACTTCTCTTTTGTAAATATATCTCCTGACGTTAAGGATAAAATTCTTGATAAATGTATCGGTGTTAAGCTTAATAAAAGAAAAGTAAACATTGAGGTCGCTAACAAAAAAAGAAGATAATCATAAAAGTAAGGCTATTTAATGCGTATCATGCTTAAAATAGCCTTTTGTATTATTTACATTTACTTTTTATTCCCTCATAAATATATATTAAATAATCAATATTCTTTTCTTCCTTTTCTAAAATTTTAATTCTATCTTCTACTTTTCTTATTGACTCTCTAGCTTCGTCAAAATCCTTATGATTTATACATGCACTTGTATATTGCAATAAATAATCTATTTTAAGTACTATCTCTGCTAAGTCCTCCCTATCATCATTAACTAAGTCTACTAATATAGAATATATTTTAGGTGATGTATCTTTTCTTACACTACTTAATAAATCATTATTTTTACTATTTTTTCTTCCCATAACTTTACCTCTTTTCTAAAAAGCTCTTATATTATTTTTTCACTATTTATAATAATTTATATCATATTTTAATACTATACCCAATACATTTTAAAATATAAAGGAAATTTAGGAGGTTTATATTAATGCAACAATATATCTGTGTGCCTTGTACCTATGTTTATGATCCTGAATATGGAGATCCTAATAACGGAATAGATCCAGATACCCCATTTGAAGACTTACCAGATGATTGGGTTTGCCCTGTATGTGGTGCCTCAAAAGATGAATTTGAGCCTTTAGATGAAGAGTAAAATAAAAAAACAGTCGTGAGGACTGTTTTTTATGTTCTTTTAATCAAATTACTTTTAAATTTATTAATATATGAAATTGTTTCTTTAGATAATTTAGATGTACCATTGATTATATTATCTATCTCTATTAAAATTTCATTCATATCTTCTCTCTGTTCAGCTATATTATAAACTTTATTTCCTAGGTTATTTAACTTCTCCTTTGTTACATTATCAAAATTTAATAATGGAATTCTAGAAACATATCCTGAGGTAATCATATTACTTCTGTTTAAAACGCCTCTCACTAAATAAGTTACTAAAGTAGAATTTAAATATGCTAATATCCAAAATATATCCTTATCATCGCATATAATACATGTATTTACTCCAAAGGTACTATTTTTAGGTAACTTACATGCTGTAAATTGCACTCCCATAGATGAGCAAATCACTCCAGGCTTATATAATAACTCTTTATTTCTTACTATAAAATTAGAAACTTCTTTTGATATGTTTATGAAATTTTTATGTATATACATTACTTTATCCGTATAATATCTATCCTTACCTGGGTTTTTGTAAAATGGTATTATATATGGATCTTTATTTTCTCTAGATAAATATTGTCCATCATTTCCTGTTGATATTCCTGTTATACACTTAAATTCATCTCCAAGTCTATTATGATTAAATAAACATTTAATATCTCTTGGACATTCTATCAAAAATTCATTATTATCCTTTTTATTATTTAATATAACATCCTCTATTGAATATACATTATCACAAGTTCTTGAAAAATTTAAGAAATTAATTAATTCATTCTTATCTATAAATCTATTTTTTAATATTATATTTCCTTGGTAATCCAATCCCTTTTGTAATATAACTATACTAGTTCTAACTTCGGCTCCTTGCTCTAGAAATAAATCTGTTGGACACATTATAATTTCATGTATAGTACAACTTTTTAATATTTTTTCTCTTAAGCCAATATAACTTTTAGATGTCATAAATGAGTCTTGAGTTATTATACCTATTACAGCTCCCTCTTTTGCTAGATCTATAATAGCAGATATAAACATTCCATACATATTATGAATACCTACATCTTTAAAATACCTTTTTAATATTTTTTTATTATTTCTTATATATTTTACTTCATGGCAATTATATGGAGGATTTAACACATAATAATCATAACTTAAAAATTCTTCAGCATTAATGCATTCATAATAATACTCAATAAAATCCATATTCTTAAAATTACAATTATACTTCTCCTTATATCTAATAATATCCATACCATAAGTCTTAATGTTAAATCCATTAAAAGGTTCTAGCATTTCTTCTTTACCACAACATGGGTCAAAAACGCTTTTGCCCTCTTTATTTATATCTACTACTCTTTTTGTGATATAATCACATATAAAAGTTGGAGTTGAATAATATCCTACTTCTCTTTTATCTATAACTACTTCATCTATAATATTTTCCTTTAATATCTTATTTTTTCTTCCCATAAGTATTCTCTCCAAAACTTAAATTGCTTCATTTATTGTTAATTATACACCATAACTTATTTTAGTACTTAAATTTTATACTTTCTTATACAAAAAATAAGCCTACCCTTTAACCTTATAGGTAAGCTTACTATAATTATATTAATTAGACAATAATATTTCCTCTGTAAATACATCTAATGGACAATAGGTGCTTATTCCTTGAATATTCCCAGATTCTGAATATTGAAAGCCTATCCATTCATCCCATATAGGATTTTCTTCAGGTTTTTCTACATCATAATTTGCTATCCATAGTGGATACCTTCCTAACTCTTTAGTAAGACTTGCTCTCGCAAAGCTTGTATATGTGTACACTACCACTTCTTTTCCTGTAATACTTTTTACTTCTTCTAAAAATATTATACAATTTTTAGATAATTCATCAGCATTACATCCATCTGTTATTTCTATATCTAATGCTAATTTACAATTAAAGTCCTTTTTCTTTACATAACTTGAAAAATAGTTTGCTTGAATTTTAGCATCTACCTTAGGCCTAAAAAAATGATAAAACCCTATAAGTATATCATTACTTTTACTTTTTAAGTAATATTCATCTGCTCTTGGATTTAAATAGTGACTACCTTCAGTCGCTTTTATATATACAACTTCAATACCATTTTCTTTAACTTCCTTGAAATTAACCTCTCCTTGCCAGCTTGATATATCAATTCCCTTATATTTCCCAAAGTTTATTGATTGCATACCCATCTTCTCCTCTATAGTTTAATTTTTCTCCTAAGATATACTATGCAATCATTATGAAAAAGTGGACATTTATAAATTTGTATAAACATTCACTATCTTATTCCAAGTATATGGACCCACTACCCCATCTGTTTCTAGCCCATATAGTTTTTGAAATTTTATAACTGTATCTCTAGTAACATTCCCAAACACACCATCTACAATAAGATTAGTAGGTATATTATACTCATTCGTTATTGTTTTAAGATAATATTGAAACTCAATTACTTTATTTCCTCTTGATCCTTCTTTCATGGGATACCCCGGATATTTACCATCCCACTTTGGTTCATAAGAATCAGTAGGTTCCCGTATTCCTCCTGTCCCTAAATCTATTTCTAACTCCTGATTTAATTCCGCTAATCTCTTTATTCCTACATATACACTTGATAAATTATACCAAGTCACTCTTCCCACAATACCATCTGTAACTAAATTAAATACCCCCTGAAATACTTTTACCGATTGCTCGGTCTCTCTTCCAAACACCCCACTTTCAGGATATATCTTTGGGATAGCTGGAAAGTTCTTAGATATCATATTTAGATATTTTTGAATTACTTTAACATTATTATTTACATCATTAATTCTTAATGCTTGGCCTGGATATGATTCAGGTATTCCTTCAATAATTGTAGCTCTAACAAGCTCCTTGTCAGTTCCAAAATAATATTTAATTATATCTAACGCCTTCATTCCCTTTTTAGCTAAATCTACAGTTCCCCATTGAGATAATCCTGCACACCTGACTGATGTTCCATTGCAATATTGAGAGAAAAAAGGTGTTCTATTACCAACAGTTCTTATATATTCATTAAAAATGTCATCCACTATTTTACTTATATTATCGAATATATTTCTTCCCTTTATAAAGTATTGATCGTAGGCGGTTGAATTGGTTATTTGAAATGAGTAACCTCTATTTCTATACCATTCAGTATACACTCTATTTAATGCAAATGATATTTGGCAATATATATTAGCCCTTATTGCTTCTTCTGGCCAAGTAGGATAAATTTCACTAGAAGCAACATTCTTAATATAATCAATAAACCTTACTTTAATATTTTCTGACGATGAATTGGGCGTTCCTAAATGTACAACTATAAATTCAGGTACGAATACATCTTTAAGAACAAATGGAGTCATTAAAAGGTTCTTATTAATACTTGTGTACTCTTGTTGCTCATTTACCGTAGCATTTTCAGATAAGTTTTCTAAATTTATTGTATTATTATAATCTTTAATCTCAATATTTTGTATTGATGTTATTCCATCAAATACACTTATACCTCTTACTATAATTGGATTAACTCCTTCTACGCTAACTTCTAAATCATAAATTTCATATGGGATTATAAGTTGACTATTCGGGCTTTGAGATAAACTTTTATCTACAGTTTCTAGTGGTATAATTGTACTTTTTCCACTTATATCAAATGCATTATATTTTTCATAAACTATATTTCTGGACTTAGCATTAATAATTTTTAAATTTGCTTTTGTCTTTGGTAATAAGTTTTCCACTTTAAATAACCTTACTAATATATATCCTGTAGACAAAATCGATACCCTCCAAATATATTGTTTTACTATTCTATTCACTTAAAAGGTTATATGTGATAAATCCCTTTTTGTCGTGGTAGTTGTGAATGATGCTTATATTTGTATGCTTTAATTTCCATTTAAATTTAAAATTTTTATAAAATCACTTATTTCATCACTTTCTAGATAAATTTGTCCAAGAGTTCCATGTTTCATATCTAGCTTATTTAAAGAATGAAAATCTGAACCTGCTGTATATATAATATTCTTTTTCTTTGCAATACTCATAAAATATTCTGTTTCATTTTCTTTATTTCTATAGTATTTAGCTTCTATTCCATCAAAATTTAAATTAATTATCTCTTTAAATATATTTTTGTTTAACAATGTTGGATGAGCTAACACAACTTTCGCATTATAATGGTGTAAAAATTCTATTCCTGCTGATGTTATTATTTTTCCAGCTTCTGATTTAAAACTTAACTTTCCTTTAAAATAAATTTGGCACGCCTTAAATCTTCTAGCACGCAAATTATTTAAAATTAACTTAAACTCAGTACTTTCGTACTTATCATCAGTAAAATACCCTAATATATGAACTTTTTGCCCTTTAAATCTTGTTGATAGTTCTATTCCCGGTATAACCTTTACTCCATGAATTTTTCCCACTTTGATAGCTTGCTTATTTCCACTTATAGTATTATGATCCGTTAAGGCTATTATATCTACTCTTCTTTCTTTAGCTAATAATACAACTTCTCCGGGTTTTAAATCTCCATCTGATTCTGTTGAGTGAATATGAAAATCTCCTTTTGTGTACATTACTTAATCCCTTATAATTACTTATAATTTATATATATTTTGAAATAATAATTTTTGCCATATTATTTTTATGGAAATTTATAAAGATAATATATAATATATCTATTAAAAAGGTTAGAATAAATTATATAAAATAAAACTTTTATTAATCTTGGAAGAAGGTAATTTAAATGAATTATATATTCTATGATTTAGAATTTAACCAAAATAATATTAATACTCCTAATAATATATCTATATCTCAATTACCTTTTGAAATAATTCAAATTGGTGCACTAAAGCTTAATGAGAGCTTAGAAGTTATATCAACATTTAATGAATTCGTAAGGCCTACTGTATATAATGATATCAATCCTTACGTAGAAAATATTACAAAAATAACGAAAGATATGCTGGCTAAATGTGATACATTTACTATCACTTATAATAGATTTATAGAGTTTATTGGAAATGAAGATTTAGTGCTATGTGTGTGGGGAAAAGCTGATTTAAGAGAATTTATAAGAAATATAAAATTTAATAATTTATCTACCGAAATATTTCCTACGAAATATATAGATGTGCAAAAACATACTTCTAAATTTTTCAAACTTTCCAAAGGAACTCAAATCGGTTTAAAAACAGCTGTTGAGCTTTTGAACATAGAATTTCAAGAAAATTTTCATAATGCCTTTTATGATGCTTTTTATACAGCTGAAGTTTTCAAAAAAATTATTAATGATAATATAGTTCCTGAAAACTATATTTATGTTAATAGGAATGCTACAAAAAATACATATAGAAATAAAATTGATACTGTTTCACTATTTAAGCAATTTAATAAAATGTACAATAGAGAAATGTCTGAAGAAGAAAAATCCATTATAAAAACTGCATATAACATGGGGAGAACTAAACAATTTATGAAATAATTTGCAAGATAAATTATTTTATTAACAATGCACAATTGACAATTAAGGATATTTTACTATGTAAAACTTAAAATTCAATTGATACAAAGCACCTTTTATTTGAAAGTTTACTAGTCCTTTATTCCTTAATTGACAATTGTTGGTTATTGGTTGTTAATTCCTTTATTTTCTTAACTATTTATAATAGCGTTAATAGTAATTTGCATCTTATTACTTAAATCAGTGTCTTTTAATAAAACCATAGATATTAAGTCAAGAAGATACATAACAGAAAATTGAGTATTAATAAATCTACTTCTGTCAATAAAATTTGGATTATATACCATAAACTTAATATCTGAATATTTACTTATAGAGCTTTCTTCAAAACTTGTTATTGAAACTGTTTTGGCTCCATTTTCTTTTGATTTTCTTAATGAATGTACAACTTCTTGAGTTTCTCCTGATATAGAAATTCCTATTACTAAATCTTCTTCTGACACTATTGAGCTATTTATAATCATCATATGAGAATCAGAAATAGAGTGCACACTAAAACCCATTCTAAGAAGTCTATGCATCATTTCATTGCCTGTTAAGCCAGAACTTCCTACACCATATATGTATATATTTTTAGCCTTTTTTATTTCTTTTACTACCTTCAATATTGCTTCTTTGTCTATTAACATTTTAGTTCTTTCTATAACTTCATTATAGTATTGATAAGCAGCTGAAAATATACCCTCTTCATCAATAGATGGCACTTCTATTTTATTTGCTCCAAGCTCTATCTTCATATCTACAAAGCTATTACAGCCTATCTTTTTGGCAAACCTTGTTATAGTGGCTCCTGATGTTCCTATTTCCTTTGCCAAATCAGTTATACTTATATTCTTTATTTTATCACCATATTGCATAATATAGTCTGCTATATCCCTTTCCTTACCAGAAAACTCTCCATACGTTTTTTGTATCTTATATAAAATATCCACTTGAAATCCTCCATAAATTTAGAACTTACTTCTATGTAAATTATTTTATTTTGACGTAATTAATTAAATAAACTATATTAAATAACTGAGTTAACTATAGAATATCATTAAAATAAATTAAATAAAAGATGTAAAGATTTATACTCTACTTAAAAATATTATAATATTCCTATGGATTCTCTGATAATTCAAATAATATTATATTGAAAAGCTGAAACTATTTGCATAGTTTCAGCTTTCTTTAATTTATATTCTAATAATTTTATATTATAGATGGTACATAGTTATTTTGCATATCTTACGATAATGTCTCTTAAAGTCTTAGCTATATCCTTACCGCCCCTATCATTGTAGTATTTCGCAAATCTTTCATCTGCAACATACATTTCAGCTAGCCCTATATGTGCTTCTGCTGAATAAGTTGGCCATGAAAAACTTAACCATTCTTTATGCTTCTCATATACAGATTTTGCTTCATTCGAGCTTATATCACTTGTTTTTGTAACTGCAGCTAAAGCTTCAAACATTTCACATTCAATTTGCTGCATCTTTTTAAAGTCCTCTTCACTCATATTTAAAAATTTCTTATTAGATTCTTCAACTGTTTCTTTCCCATATTTTTCTCTTATTTCCTTACCATACTTTACTTCGTTCTCTTGTAGCTTTTCTTTTTTAAATCCTTCAAATTTTTCTTTATTTGACATCTCTATCTCTCCCTTATTATATTTTAATGTTTTTTCCACTGTTAAAATCAATTGATCAAGTTGATTTCGTCTGGAAATAAGTCTTTGGTGATGCTCAATTAAAGATTGGCAAATATCAAAATTAGGCTTAGAAACTATCTCTTGTATATCCTCTAATCTCATATCCATAGATCTATAAAGCAATATTTGTTGTAATAAGTCTACCTCTCTTTTACCATAAATTCGGTATCCAGAAGAATTTACCCTACACGGCTTTAATAGTCCAATTTCATCATAGTATCTAAGTGTTCGTGTACTTACTCCTGCCAATTCAGCTAGCTTTTTAATTGTATATTCCATATCATTACCTCCTGACATTTTTAATAATAAGGCATTACGTTGCGTGAATGTCAATACTTAAAATTAAACTTTTTATTTAAATTGCGAAACAATTTATTCAGTTCACAGGGCACAATTCACAGTTCACAGTTTTTTTGATAAAGTAATAGGTAACAATGAACAGGTTATGATATAAATTGCAAAACAATTTATAAGTGAAAAGTGAAAAAGTGAAAAATTGAGGATGTTTTGCTATGCAAAACTTAAACTATAGGTGCGAGGCATTGAATACTTAGTGAAGTTAAGTGTAACGATAACTGAACTTAGTATGAAAGTCCATCTACTGAAGCTTGCCTAAAGTAGATGAACATATCTTTTTTTAAATCCTGTAAGGATTTTCTCCTTCACTTTTCCTTCTTCACTCTTTCACTTTTCACTATTTTGCTTCGCAAAATAAATCCTATGGTATTAATATGACATTTTATATAACAAAAATGTTTTGTATTTAAAGCATTATATACATGTAAAAATTTTAGTGTTATAATAATAATCCATTTATTGTTATATACTATTGCTAGTAGATATTAATAAATGAATTATTATAGAAAGTGTCAGGTGAAATTTATGATTGATGCAAAATTATTAGTTGAAAAGGCTTATGAAGCTCAAAAATTTGCTTATACTCCTTATTCTGGATTTAATGTTGGTGCAGCTCTACTTGGTACAAACGGAAAAATATATTTAGGCTGTAATATAGAAAATGCAGCTTTCTCACCAACTAATTGTGCTGAAAGAACAGCTTTCTTTAAAGCTATTTCAGAAGGTCAGCGTGAATTTTTAGCAATTGCCATAGTAGGCAATAAAGATGATGCAGAAAATACAGAGTATTGTGCTCCTTGTGGTGTGTGTAGACAGGTACTAGCAGAATTTTGCGATCCTAAAACCTTTAAAATTTATCTTGCTAAAAATAAAGATGATTTTAAAGAATATTTACTAGAAGAATTACTTCCATTAGGATTTACTAGTAAGGATCTCGATAGATAAATGGAACTTATAAATATACTAAGTTTGAAAAGGAATACAAGAGTTATATACTCTTATATTCCTTAAAATCTTATTTTTTCTTTTATTTTAAAAGCTATAATTTTTTATTAATAAAATTAATCATAATGTTTTTATTCTCTCTAAATTGTATTAATCTATTAACATTAGCTCCTGAAGGATGTGGAAAGCCTTTAAGTATCTGTCCTTTTATTATTATACCTTCACCTTCTAATTTACATAAAACCTCCTCTACAGCCTTACCTAATGGTATTAATAAAATTTGCTCTCTATTATCTAGACTTCTAAATTCATTAATAAAACTTTCATATATATACTTCATTAAAAATTTGTTCTTTATCATCTTTGGAGTATGCCCTGAATAATTTTGTTTGTTAAAAAAAACAGGATAAGGAATTAAAGAAAATGTATGTAGAAAATAATCACTTTTTTCAAACATATCACTGCAACTATTTAGATTTAAGACCTTATTTAAATTTATTTCATCTAACATACTTATTATATTTTTTCTTATTATTCCACTAAAACGTCCCGCTACCTTACACTTATACTGTATATTTTTAATATCGCTTCCTAATTCAAGTTCTTTTCTAGCTGTTGCTATAGATATGCTCATTTGTTGGAATCCCGGTGTTATTCCAATAATAAATACCTTGGCTTTTGAATTCAAATATTCATTATGTGGAGAATAATATATCTCTAAATTATTTTCTTTATCCATTAAAAAATCATTAATTAATAGCTCATCCTTGCTATACTTATCCTTTATTGGTAATTTAATTATTTTCTCTTTATAATCATGCAATGTCTTTTTCATAATATTCCTCATAAGTAATTAAACTTTCATTATCTACTGAAATCCTTCTATTTAACTCTTTTATATTTTTTTCATAAAAATTACTTTTTATAACTAAATCTTGGTTTATTAAATATTGTTAATACTTGTGAAAATAGTAAATAATATATTGTATTTATATATATTCATCATGTTATAATAATAGTAATTATAATGTATTGGGGGTGTTTTTATGAAAGTCTGTAATACATTCAGCTATAAATCAGCTTGCTCCTGCAAAGACTATACAAAGTCAGCTATACTTTGTTTGGAGCCTAAGCTGTTAAATTAGCTGAAGTGCATAAATCATTTAGGCTCTATAACGCATAGCTTTTTGTATTCTTTGCTTTAATACTTTAATAAAAGTGAGGGAGTAAAGAAATGAAATATGCAAAGGCACAAGATGTGTTACCAGAGGAAATTATTAAAATAATACAGGAATATATTGATGGAAAGTATCTTTATGTCCCTAGGAAAGATGACAATCATAAATCCTGGGGAGAAAAAAGTGGTATAAGACATAGTCTTAAGATAAGAAATAATGAGATTTATAAAAAGTATATTAATGGATCTACTATTAATGAGTTAACTAAGGAGTACTATCTATCAGAAAAAAGTATAAGAAGAATAATAAGTCAAGAAAGACATACAGGCTCATAATTGTTACAGAATTATTTATTAGATTGAATACTTATTTGAAACTATGTTATTCTTTCATTGTAGAATCAATGGAAGTTATTACTTATAATTTAAAACAAAATTCAAAGGAAATGATTGTGAATATATGATGCTTTTAAATTAAGATGATTATTGTTAACTTCAGTTGAAGTAATAATAATCATCTTTTTATTTTATAAATTATTTAAGATAGGAGAGAACTTTATGAATACCTTTATAAAAAAACATGAATTTAATTATATAAAAAAGTGTTTAAAAGATTTAAATAATGCTTTTACTGGATGCGTAGACATTAATATCATTGAAGCTACTAAAATATATATTCAAGATAAAATATTAAATATTTTTGGTGATTTATCTGAACAAGAAAAAGATTTACTTGATATTAGTAAAATAACTAAATCACATCATATAGATAGATATTTAGATGATTTAAATGAATATGTTTATGGAATGCCCGTTATTACAAACGCTCAAATTAATAGATTATTTAAAAAGGAAAAAAATTTAAATTTCCAAGCCAAGATGCTCAAGAATCAAAAAATGTTTACCTAGGGTGGGTTGATGACTCCATAAAGAAATTATTTATAGCTTATAATATGAATAATAATCTTGTTGGTATGGCATGTAGAATTTCAAATCCAGACTTTCACAATGCTCATATATGTGTACTCTGCAATCGTGTGGGGAAAGCTGATGAAATAGCGTCAGTTTCACCTATTTGTAAAACTAATAATTCTAAAGAAGGTGGATATAAATCACTTGGCTTTAATATCTGCTTAGACAGCAAAACTTGTAATGATAGAATTGTATCAATAGAGAAACTTGAAAAACTCTTAAAAGATGTCAATAATATAAAATAATAATTACTCTATAATTTTAGTAAAGTTTTGCCTTAATATTTAAGGCCTTACTATTAAAATAGTAAGGCCCATCTTCAAGATATATTATTTATATTATCTTTTAAAATCTAAAAGCTTATTCTTCAATTGTTCCTCAATATTAACTAATTCTAATTCAGCATCCTTACGCTTTTGACGCCCTTCATTTTGTATTCTAAGAATCTCATCCAGAGTTGAAATTAGAGATTCATTTGTTATTTTTAGGGTTTCAATATCTACTATTCCACGCTCAGATTCCTTAGCAGTTTCTATTGTTGAGGTTTTTAATATTTCCGCATTCTTACGTAAAAGTTCATTAGTCATATTGGTAACTTGATTTTGTACCCTTGCAGCATTACTAGAATGAGCAACTCCAAGGGATAATATCATTTGATTTTTCCAAAGTGGAATTGTATTTACAATTGTAGATTGTATTTTTTCAGCCATTAGAGAATCATTATTTTGGATTAATCGAATTTGGGGAGCCATTTGAAGAGATATCATTTTAGTAAGTTCTAAATCATGAATTTTCTTTTCAAATCGATGACAAAGAGAAATAAAATCATTTACTTCCTGAGCATCCTGTGGCAAACCACTTCTTATTGCATTCTCTTGAAGCTTTTTAAGTTCTTCATTTTCTAACTTCTTAAGCTTCTTTTTTCCAGCCAAAATATACATTGAAAGCTCTTTAAAATAAACTTTATTTATTTCATACATTTTATCAAGCATAGCAACATCTTTTAAAAGCTGTATTTGATGACTTTCAAGGGTAGAACACATTTTATTTATATTATCTTCCACTTTTTCATATTTAGCTTTCATTTGAGAAATCTTATTTTTCCCTTTTTTAAATAAGCCTAATATACCCTTCTTTTCTTCTGACTCATCAAAATTCTTTAACTCATGCACTACATTTGAAAGCATATCTCCAATTTCACCTAAGTCTTTTGTTCTTACATTATTTAATGCTGATTCTGAAAAATCAGCAATTTTCTTTTGTGCACCCACTCCATATTGTAGAATTGAATTTGAATTTTTTATCTCAATCTTATCTACAAATTGATTTACCATCCTTTTTTCTTCTTCAGTTAAATTAGCATCATTAATTATATCTTCTACTTTCTCTTCTTCTGCTTTAATTGCAGGAACCACCTCCTGAAAAGTATCAAAAGTTAATTCTGGCTGTATATCAATATTCTCCTTAAATTCATCCTTCATTATAAAATCCTCCCACTTTTCATCACTTTTTAAAATCAGATTTATCTGTTAAACCTTCTTGAGTAAATAGTGTTTTTAAAACAGAAATATCTGTAGAAATATCTAAAGCAACATCTTCAAATAAGTCATCTAACAACTTTTCAAAGGCTATATTTATAACATCAATACTCTTTTCAATTTCATTTTTTGCAGTTTTAATATTCTCTCCCTGAACTTGTTGCTCATTTAGCTCCTTATATGAATTAACTAATTTTATTGTAATAGGAAGATAATGATTTATAAACTTATTAACTTCTTGTATCTTCTTAGGATTTTTCTCTATATAATTTAGTATCTGAATTACAATATTTCGTAATTTATCTAATTTCAATATAAATTCTCTATTATTAATTTTATTTTTTACAACTTCTATCTCTTCAGTGTAATTTTTCCCTTTCTGAATTACAGCTCTTAACTCTTCACCTTCTGAATTGAATTTTTCTTCTCTAACTTCTTGCTCTTCTCTTTGCTTATCTCTATTAGCTTCCTGAGCTTTTAAATTTAAATAGTCTTTATAGACATCATCATTTATCATTAAATAAGTCTTTTCTTCATCAATATGTGCTTCCTTAAACATACCTAATTCAATCATTCTTTTTAAGTCTTTTATAACAAACTTATTTTTCATTCTAACTGTATTGGCTAAGTCTTCAATTAAACAATATCCTTTATTATCAAGATATCTCACATATCTCTTAAAGCGTCTTACTCTTTTTCTTAAATTTACACCTCGAAAAATTAACCCAATGCTTCCTACAAAAAAAGCTACTAAAATTCCTAGTCCAATAGTACTGCTTACTAAAAATCCGCTTATAAGCGAAGTCCATAACATATATATAATTAATAAAACTCCTAATGGTACACTTACCATAGAACCAATCACTATATAAAGTATTCCTGACACAGTTCCCGTTGGCCTTTTATCAATATATAATGATATTTTATTTTTAGCACTTTTATCTATTTCAGTATATTTACTTTCCACCTTTTCATTATATTCCTTAATCTTACTCTTCACTTTACTCATGGTGTCATCGGCTTTGTTTGTAAAATCCCTTTTTAGTGTAGCAAAATCTATTGCATTAAGTGCACTTTTTACAGTATTCATAATTTGATCTTCTAAGTCAGAAAATTCCTTCTTATCCATAGCCATGCCTCCAGATTATTTACTTATATATGCTTTCAAATTTACCATTCTTTTTAAATAATATTATTAATCTGCATTTCTATAATATAGTACTAATGTAGATCATTAATTGAACCATCATTTAGATTAATTATATCTTATTCTTATATTCATTACAATTTATAACAAATCAATTCTTATTTTTATTTTACTTTCATATCAAAAAAAGGATTGATCCTGTATGTTTACAAGATTCAATCCTATTAGCCTACTAGCAAATATATTGGCGGTTGGTCATACTTCAAACTTTGATTATAATGTTGCCATAAAACACAAGTTAACCTCTTTTAGTAATTTCAGCTGTTATCAATGCATTTGAAATATACATTGCTTTTATAATGTTTTTAAGACGTGTATTATGGGATGTTCCCTCTGCAAATTTTTGTTGTGCTTTTTCACATTTGCTTATAATTGATGATACAGGGCGTAGAGCTTCAAGCAATTCTTCTTTTGTATATTTGTTCATATTATTTTCATTTCCTATAAACGATTTTGAAATATACATTGCCTTTATTCTGTTTTTTAAGAGTGTATGCTGAGAAGTTCCTTCCGTAAACTTTTGTTGTGCTTTTTCACACTTACTTATAGTTGAGGAAACAACTCGTAGCGCTTCTTCCAGTTCTTCTATCGTATATTTGCCCATAGTATTTCACCTCAAATTTAAATTTATTCTAATTCATATCCAATTGCTTCAAGCCAATTTAAAATTTCTTCAGATGTAGTGTTACCATTTATATCAATACCCGGTAGAATTATGGCCTCCGTACATTCTCTTGCTATATCATTTTCAATTTGGCCAAATCCTCCACCCCCATGAGTGCAAAAAGGAATTATTGTTTTCCCTTCAAAGTTATGTTGTTTAAGGAAACTCGTAACTGGAGGTGCTGCTTTTTTAAACCAATTAGGTGTACCTATAAATATTGTTTTATAATCATCTATCGGCTCATTCCCAGATATTAACTTAGGGCAAAAACCCCGTGAAATTTCGCTTCTAACTTCTTTACATGCTGTATTATAGTCAAAAGAATACTTCTTATCTGGAATTAGTTCTCTTATAATGCCACCAGTATGCTTTGATATTTCTAACGCTAAATTCTTTGTATTTTGGAAAAGCGAATAATAAACAATAAGTGTATTACTCATTTATGTTATCTCCCTTCGTGAAACTCCAATTTATATTACTCTTCTTTATCACATTCTACACTATGACGTAAGGTCATAGTCAATCCTAAATTCAAAGAAAAATTTAAGTAATACAATTATAAATATTTAGCAGTTAATGATTTTTTACATTCTCTTAGTTCTAGAGGAGTTCCTTCAAATATTATTTCTCCCCCTTTAGTTCCTCCATCTGGTCCAAGATCTATAATCCAATCCGCTCTTTTAATTACGTCTATGTTATGTTCAATAATAATAACTGTATTTCCATTATCCACAATATTTTCAACTATATTTACAAACTTTTCAACATCAGCCATATGAAGACCTGTGGTAGGTTCATCCATTATATATACTGAACTTTCTTTATGTAATTCACTTGCTAGCTTTAATCTTTGGCATTCACCACCTGATAGTGTATCTAAAGTTTGACCTAAAGTTATATATCCAATTCCCATATCCTCAATAGATTGTAGCTTTGTTTTAATTGCTTTTATATTAAATAATTTTATAGCTTCTGTTACAGTCATATCAAGAACTTCAATAATATTTTTACCTTGCAATTTATACTCTAAAACTTCTTTTTTAAACTTCTTACCATCACAAACATCACAAGTACTCTTAATATTTTCCATAAAGGCAAGATTTGTTTCTATTACTCCACTCCCCTTACAATTTTCACAAGCACCTTCTGAGTTTGCACTAAATAATGATACATTAACACCATTTTCTTTTGCAAAAGCCTTTCTTATATTATCCATAATTCCACTATAAGTTGCTAAACTCGATCTTGAATTTGCTCCTACAGGACTTTGATCTATTAATACAGCTTCTTTATTTTGCTTTAAAAACTCTTGTTTAATTAATGTACTTTTCCCTGAACCTGCAACTCCTGTTACTACAGTTAGTACTTCTTTTGGTATGTTGACAGATATATTCTTCAAGTTATTTTTCTTACAATTAATAGCTTTTAAATATCCATTATGTAATCTTACATTTTCCTTGATATCAAGTGACTTATTTAAGGCATTACCTGTTAAAGTCCCCGAAGTAAGTAAGTTTTCATAACTTCCTTCATATACTATTTCTCCCCCATTAGTTCCTGCTAATGGTCCAACATCAATAATATGATCTGCAATTTTAATAACATCAGGATCATGTTCAACGACAATTACGGTATTTCCTTTATCACGTAATTTTCTTAAAAGGTTATTTAACTTATAAACATCCCTTGGATGAAGACCTATACTTGGTTCATCAAATATATACATCAAATCTATAAGATTACTATTAAGGTGTTTTACCATTTTAATACGTTGAGATTCTCCACCTGACAATGATGATGTTTCTCTATCTAAAGTTAAATATCCAAGACCTATATCAATGATATTACTTAACTTTTCACTAATCCCCTTAACTAAAGGTTCTGCCTCTGGTTCCTTAATTTCTGCAATCACTTTAACCAAGGTATCAATTTGCATACTAGTTAAATCTGCAATATTATATCCATTAATTAAGCAACTATATACTCTTTCATGAAGTCTTTTTCCTTTGCACAGAGGACATTCCCCCTCTATAAGTAACTTACTTAATTTCTTTTTAGCAGCTTCAGAAATTTCTCCTTCTTTCTTTAAGTAAAGTCTATTAAATTTAACTATTAAGCCTTCATATGTTAAATTCATTGTTCCTACTTCATCTATTTTTATCTTCTCTGCTTCTCCATATAAAAATTTTTGTAATTCATCTTCTGAATAGTCACATATCTTTTTATCATTATCAAAGAATCCGGATTCAGTAAACAGCTTCCAATGCCAAGACCCAATCCCAAACCCAGAAAGTAATATTGCTCCTTCATTTAAGGATTTAGTTGTATCAACTATTTCATACATATTAGGAACTAACTTTTTCCCAAGGCCTTCACACTCTGGCACATTCCATTTATATCATTAAATGAAAACATATTTGCCTTTCCAATATATGTACTTCCAAATCTCGAATATAAAGCTCTAAGATATGAATTTATATCTGTAATAGTACCTAAAGTTGATCTTGAATTACCACCAAGTCTGCTTTGATCAATAATAATTGGTGTGGAAAGATTTTCAATGTGGTCAGCTTTTACATCCCCATACTTAGGTAAGAAATTTCTTATAAACGCACTAAATGTCTCATTTAATTGGCGTTGCGCTTCCTTAGCAACTGTTTCAAAAACAATTGAGGATTTCCCTGACCCAGAAACCCCTGTAAAAATTGTTATTTTTCTTTTAGGTATTTCTAAAGATACATTCTTTAGATTATTTTCTCTACATCCTTTTAAATAAATAAATTCATCAGCCATTTTATCCCTCCATTACTTTTAAATTATCGTTTCTATATATATAACTGTATTAGGATGAACATTAATAATTTTAGCTATTTGAGCTGTTGTGTAACTTTTCATTAATTATCTCCTGTTTAAAGCCTTGATTGCATCAATTAATTGTAACATATAATTAAAACTCTGGTGGGTAGTGTAGACTTTTTTATTATAAAACAAAGACACTATTGACTAAGCATATATGTTTTGATAATATTTTTATACGAAGTAAATTTAATAGTTCAAAGTTTTATAGGGTTCCACAGTTTAAGATAATAACTGGTTTGGTCCGAGATAAAACGCATAGTTTATACTATGTTCACGGAAGGATAAAAGCCTGGGAGATATTTTTTAGTATCTCTTTGGGCTTTTTTTATTTTTATTAAATCTATATGAAAGGAATGTGATAAAATGTTATCATTATTAATTGCAACAATTACTACAAGTGCTATAGATAGCTTAAATCCTGTAGCAATTACACAACAGTTTGTACTTCAAGGCCTTGTAAAGAAAAAGCATCATATTTGGTATTTTATTTCAGCTACAGCAATAGTAAATTTTATTGGTGGTATGTTGGTATACTTCGGACTAGCATCAATTCTAAAAAATTATATGGATATTATTCTAGGTAAGTATTTTCAATTAATTTATACAACTGAATTAATACTTGGAATAGCAATGTTTATTGCTGTAAGTTATATAATAATGAATAAAAAAATAAAATTTCTTGAAAATAAAATCTCAACTTTAAAAGGAGATGTCGTACAACCATCAGAAGAAAATGATACATTAATAAGATTTAAATCTCTCAATCCTGTATCATTATTTATTATAGGTTCTGTGGCAACAATTTGCGAACTTACTACTGCTTTGCCATACTTTGCATTTTTAACAATTATACTCAATTATAAACTGCCAGTTATAACAGTAGTTTTAATAATGTTATTATATAACTTTATATATTCTTCACCATTAATTTTATTATATATCTTATATGCTAAGTGCCAAGACAAGGTAGATAAATTCTATACTCTAATAAAAGAAAAAATGAGCAAGTATTCCAATATACTTACTCCATTAGTTGTTGGGGGAATAGGCAGCTTCCTCATATATAACTCAATAATTAATCTTTTGAACTAATTATATTTAGATTTTTAGCAAAATATATAGTATTACCAACTATTACAGAATTTCTTATTAAGCATAAATATTGAATTCTGCAATATTTATGCTTCTATACAATATTGTAATTAATTAAATGATATAATAACAAAATTATATTTCATTATAAAATTAATAAAAAATAAATTTTAGGAGGAATAAATTATGAACAATTTATCAATTAAAGAATGTAGCTTAAAGGATATAGAAAAAGTTAAATATATAAGTGAAAAGACATTCTATGAAACATTTTCTGGTGAAAACACGAAAGAAGATATGGAAAATTATCTAAAAGAAAACTTTTCTTATGAGAAGTTAGAAGGTGAAATTAAAAATAATGGCTCAAAATTTTACATAGTTGAAACTAATGAAGAAGTAGTTGCATATATGAAAGTTAATTTTGACAAAGCTCAAACAGAAACAGGACATGATAATACATTAGAAGTTCAAAGAATTTATGTATTACAAGAATATAAAAGTAAGCACATTGGTAAAAAATTAATACAAAAAGCTATAGAAATTGGAAAAAACAATAGCCTAAATTATATTTGGTTAGGTGTATGGGAAAACAATATTAATGCAATAAAATTTTATGAAAAGCAAGGATTTGAAAAATTTGATACACATATTTTCAAATTGGGTGAAGATGAACAGACAGATAATTTAATGAAATTAATGTTATAAGTTTGTTTATAATAAATAAACTAAGTCTTAATATTCTTATAAGATGCTTTAAGGGTGCTGTCGCACACTGAAAAATTAATGAAAAACCCCCTTAGGAGTTTTCAAAAACAAATTACATCAATAATTATTCATTTTTAATCATTAATTCTTAATTGGGCTGTCTATACGACAGCCCCTAAAAATTTGCATCATTTGTAGTATCTTCTTTTTTATTTATTTTATTTTTAATATAACTTTTCCTTTTGCCCTCCCAGCTTCAGAATATTCTAAAGCCTTTTGTGCTTCCTCAAAAGGAAATACTCTATCAATGACAGGTCTAATTTTTTCAAGTTCAATTAACTCAGTAATTATTTTTAACTGCTCTCCACTTGGTTTCATAAACAAAAAGGTGTATGTGGCATTATGTTGTTTTTCCAACTTCGATATTTTAAGAGTAAGCAGCCTAAATAAATTAGTTTTAAGAAAACCTGAACCATACTCTTTTCCAAAACGTGCATTTGGCAGCCCTGAAACAGAAACAACCTGCCCTCCTGGTTTTAGCATATTAAATGCTTTCTCCAATGTTTCTCCGCCAATTGTATCAAATACCCCATCATAATCCTTTAGAACCTCCTCAAAGGATTCACTTTTATAATCAATAATTTGATCTGCACCAAGTGACTTGACGAGTTCGTATCCAGCTTTGCTTGCTGTAGTTGCTACGTAAACACCCATTGTTTTAGCAAGCTGAATGGCAAAGTTTCCAACACCTCCGGCTCCAGCTTGAATTAACACTTTTTGTCCGGGAGACATCTTTAATATATCATGTAAGGCTTGATAGGAAGTAAGTCCAACTAATGGAATCGATGCAGCTTCCTCAAAGGATAGGTTTTTAGGCTTAATTGCTATGGCATTTTCATCTATTGAGATATATTCAGCGAAACTACCAATTCTATCCTTCATAGCTCGACCATATATTTGATCTCCAACTTTAAACTTTGTTACATCTTTTCCTACCTGTTTAACAATACCAGAAAAGTCATTGCCTAAAATAAGTGGCATTTTATATTTTAGCAGCATCCGTACCTTGCCATCTCTTATTTTAAAATCAACAGGATTAATACTTGCTGCAACTATTTCTACTAAAACATCCTTCTTTCCAATATCCGGTACTGGCATATCAGCTAATTTTAACGATACTTTTCCATACTTTTCTATAATCATCGCTTTCATAATACTATCCCCCTTACTCCTTCCCATGATCATTTATTAATTCTTCTATATTATTAATCAGTTTTTTTAAATTCATAAGCTTGCTTGATGGCTCAAGATAATAATAATTCATTGTTGCCACCTTGCGAACATCAACAATTCCTGCATCCTTTAAAATTTTCAGATGATGAGATACTGCTGGTCTGGATAAGTGAGTTTGAGATGTAATTTCTCCAACTCTCATTCCACTGCAGCCTGAACCAATGAGTACAATTACTATCAATTGACGTGTTTCATCACCAATAGCAGTCAATACTTGAGTACATGATTTGAAATCTGATTTAAGAATATTAAATCTATCATTATTATTCATTTGAATTCTCCTTAACATAATAGGTTTAAACATTTAAACTAATATGAGTATAGCTTATGTCTTTTTCAACTTCAACATTGGGAAAGAAAATCGAGACGAATGAAAATTTAATAAAAAAACTCCCTTAGGAGTTTTCAAAAATAAATTATTTTTAATTATTAATTCTTAATTGGGCCGCCTATACGACAGCCCCTTGTATTAATAAATTTAAAATTAACTCTATTATAATTGGAGTATTTTATTTATGATAATCTATTGAATAGTAATCAACTTGTATCAGTTCAACACTTATTGGCTTTGAATACGTTGCATCTGAATAATGAACTACAGTTGCATATCTAATATGTAACTGTCTATTATAATCATGTGTTTCATATACCCATGATCCAACATAAGTTACTGGTATACTTTGTGAAATTTTAGTTAACTTACTGATATAGTAATTAAATAGAACATTCTTAGTAATTGCTGTTGGTATTTTACTTACTATATAAGATGTAAATATATCAGCTACAACTCTCAATTCTTGATTAGTATAAGTTCTATAGACTGGCGCAACAATTAATTTTGAATCTGGATTATCATTTGGCAAGGCAAATATTCCAATCCCTGATTCTGATGTTTCACTACTTGGTGGAAATCCATATTTTTGTAAATTTTCTTCATCTGTATAAGTAATTGTAACTGGTTCTTTTAAACTCCTTGTTTTTGCATTAGCTACTTTACCTGGTGTAATAGTTGTAGCTAGTAATGTCATAATTAACCCCAAAACTAAACTGTTTGTATATTTTTTCATAACCTCAGTCCCCCTTAACATAATATTGTATTTATTACATATTATGTATTATATCCTATAATTTCCATTGTATAAAGATTTTTATTAATAATTATTTGACCATTATTTAATTCACCTTAATTTTATGCTCTAAAAGTAATTCTATAAATTTATCATTTTCATTAATATCTAATTTAATATTAAAGTTATCAATTTTATTTTTAGTAAAAATTTTATATTTAATTATATTTCCCGAACTACTTCTTCTTACATTTTTAATATTCGTCCAAGCAATTAGTTTAGCATCTCTTAATAAAAAACCTTCTTTGTAAATATTAGCTTTATTTCTAATATTAATTAAATAACTAACCAGTAAAAATATACTTATGCTAACTATTGTCCCAAAAATATCATACTAGAAAATTTATTAAATGATATTTGTTCAAACTCTAAGGCTCCATTAGTCCTAACATTTATTAATAATCTTGATCCCAAAATTAGAATTATTACCAAAATAATAATATAATTTAACATTATTCCATATTGCTTAACAGTTAATATTTCATTTTTAAACTTATTTCTAACTAAAATTGGTTTAACTAATCTAAAATAAATAACATAAGAAATAATTAATAAACTGTTAAAAAGATATATTTTATTACTCTCAACTATATTAGCAAAACATAAACCTATAATTAACATAATCTCAATAATATCACTTTTTTTTCTATCCATAATCCCCATCCTTCATAAATGTGTAATAAATTCAATATAAATTTTCCTTTATATTGAATTTATTGTAAATTGTATCATAATTATATTATAAATACAAAATAAATTTCTATTCATGTAAATCGTGTAATCGGTTTATTAATACTTAAAACATCACTAGATCTTTTAAGTGAATATCCATCACCATCACTAACAACAATTCCTAAAATTAGATAATTAACCACCATAACAATAGATGCATTAATGCACAAGATTGTTAGATATGTATTTTCCGTAATAAAAAATTAAAAGCTATATGCTCAAAGAGGTCCTCAAATTCATTGTAGGATATTCTTTAAACATACAGCCTTTTTTACAATTTTTATAATTGTTCGTATTTTCAAATGATCTATTCGTTATGCAAAACTTTAATATAAATACTTTTTAATATTTTATTTGACTTTTTTTAGTTGGTCTTTAGTGGTGATTATATAATTAGATCAACTAACAATTTTGTAGTAAACTTTTGAAGTAAGAACATACACAATGGCATAGAAAATAGCAAATACAAAAATTGTTCCTGCTGTGCAAAATGCAAACAATGTAACATTAGTAAGATTTAATACTGCTAAAAGCTTCACTATAACCTTAAAAGCAAAGGCAATATGAATAATAGCGGTTAAAAGAGGCATGAAAAATACCATAAGCACTTGACTGCTAATTGATTTTTTTATTTCTTCTTTACTCATTCCAACCTTTTTCATAATTTCAAAACGCTCTTTGTCATCATAGCCTTCTGAAATTTGTTTGTAGTAGATAATAAGTACTGTGGCCATAATAAATAGTACTCCAAGGAATATACCTAGGAAGAAAAGTCCACCGTATAGAGAAAAGAAAGATTCTCTAGACTCCTCTACCCCTTCACAACTACCATTAACAGATAATTCTTGTATTTTATTATTAATTTCATTAGTTAAAGTAATTTCCTTTTCTGCATTATCATCAGTATCAAATGCAAAATAATAAGATAACTCTCCCATATCTCCATCAGCTCGAGTACTGGAATCATATACTTCTTCAATTGTTTTCTCATCAGGTACTACAACAAAGTAACCATTAGCAACTATTGCAGATGCAATTCCATCCACTGTCATATTATTTATACGTTCCTTTATTTTAAACTCATTATCTAAGATATTAAGGCTGTCTTCAGCTATTCCTCCTCTATAAGTAAAAAGAAGTACTTCATTTTCATTTAAAGTTATAGACTTATTTTCCAAGTCATTATATTCACTTAATGGTATAAGCTCTAAAAAGCATAAATTATTTGCATCCAAATCATTAGAATCATCTGTAAAATAATTCTTATCTTGTATCATAGCTAAAGAAAATGATCGGTATTTAACTATATCTTCCATAGCCGTACCATTCTTTTCCGCCTGTTCTTTTATCATAGAATTAAGCTCTTCTGCCTGTTCTTTCGATACATTTTCTGCACTTATTGAAATATCTCTTGGATATCTTGTTCTAAGGACATCTTCCATACCAATATATAATGATACTGTAGTAGATATCATTACTAAAACTGTTGTTGAAAGAATACAAATATTAGCAAGTCCTATTGCATTTTGTTTCATTCTATAAATCATACCAGATACATTTATGAAATGATTAGTCTTGTAATAAAATTTCTTATTCTTTCTAAGCATTTTTAAAAGCGCTATACTTCCTGCAGTAAATAGTGCCCAAGTTCCTATCATAACAAGAATTACTGCCAGGAAGAACCTATTAAGTGCAGCTAAAGGTGCTTCTGTTGTTACTGCAATATAATATCCTGAGCCAAGGCTAGTAAGTCCAATCAATGTAAGAACCCACCTTGTTCTTGGCTCTTTTTCTCCAACCTGACCACCCTTAAGAAGCTCAACAGGTTTTGCAAGATAAATTTGTCTTAGATTATTTAAAAGTGTTAATACAAAAATAAAACCAAATAAAGCAGCTGTTATAATTAAAGACTTAGTTGAAATAAAAAAGCCCATAGGCACCTTAAAATGTAAAATCTTAAGAAGCACCAAAAAGATAAGCTTGCTTACTCCAATTCCTAAAAGAAGTCCTAGTACCATACTTATAAGAGTTACAAAAAATATTTCCCAAAATAGTACTTTAGCAATATGCCTTTTCTCCATACCTAGTATATTATATAAACCAAGCTCTTTTTTACGTCTCTTAATAAGAAAGCTGTTAGTATAAAAAAGAAAAATAATAGAGAATAAACCAATAACATAAGTTCCTAAGTTTAGTATAATTTTAAGTTCTCTTCCCCCAGACATAACGTCTAAACCATCATTTACTGATATAAAATGCATTATATAAAACATAGCAATGGAAGATATACAAGTTAAAATATATGGGAAATAAGTCTTCCCATTCTTTTTAATATTAGTAGCTGCCAGCTTTTGATAGAACATATTACTCATTTTTTGCACCGCCTGTAGCAATTATAGTAAGTGTATCAGAAATTTTTTGATACATTTCCTCTTGAGACATGGATGCTCTATACAGTTGGTGGAAAACTTCTCCATCCTTTATAAAAAGTACACGACTTGCATGGCTGGCTGCTTTAGTACTATGAGTAACCATTATTATAGTTTGTTCTTCTTTATTTATATCATTAAATAAACGTAAAAGCTCATCGCTAGAATGAGAATCTAACGCTCCTGTAGGCTCATCTGCAAGAATAAGTTGCGGATTAGTTATTAGAGCTCTTGCAACAGCAGCCCTTTGCTTTTGTCCTCCAGATACTTCATAAGGATACTTGTGTAATATTTCATCTATACCAAGCTTTTTAGCTATAGGTTTTAAACGACTATTCATTTCATTAAAAGCCTTTCCGGATAAAACAAGAGGTAAAAATATATTATCTTGTAGTGAAAAAGTATCAAGAAGATTAAAGTCTTGAAATACAAATCCTAAATTATCACGTCGGAACTTAGAAATCTCTTTTTCTTTAATGTTAATACTGCTTATTCCATTAAGCACTACTTCTCCACTTGTTGGCTTGTCAAGAGCTGCAATAATATTTAACAGTGTTGTCTTACCTGATCCAGATTCCCCCATGATAGCTACATATTCACCTTTTTCCACTGAAAAGGATACATCTGCTAAGGCCTGAACATGGTTTGCTCCAAAACGGCTGGTATATATTTTTTTAAGTTTTTTTACTTCTAATATTGACATAAATCATTCAACCGTTGCATAAACTCTATAAAAGCTTTATATAACCTTATAAATTTTATTTTAATTCCTTTTTCATCAAACTCTATTTTAATTTAAAAATCTACTCTAGTTTGGTGTAGTTCTCAAAAGGCTTAAATTCGGATACAACGCATCCTACTAAGATTAGTAATTTCTCAAAATTCACCTATGCTAACCCATAATTACCAAGATTAATTGAAGCATTTTTATCTCTATCTATTTCTAAACCACATTTTTCACATCTATAAACTCTATCCTTTAATTTTAAATCTTTCTTTACACTTCCACAACAGCTACAAGTTTTTGAGCTAGGATAAAACTTATCTACTTGAATAAATTTTATCTTATTAAATTCACATTTATATTTTATTTGTCTTATAAATTCATAAAAGCCTTGCTCTGCTATTGCTTTAGATAAATGTTTATTTTTCATCATTCCACTTACATTTAAATTTTCCATTACTATTCTAAATGGGTACATTTTTATTATTTTATTTGTAGCTTGATGAATGTGATTCTTTCTTATATTAGATAATTTTCTGTAAAGCAATTTAATTTGTTTTTCTAATTTTATAATATTATTAGTTTTAACAAATTTATTTCCTTCCTTATTTGCTTCATATTTTCTTGATACTTGTCTTTGCAATCTTCTTAATCTTTTCTTTAATTTTTTTACTCGTTTAGTTTTATTAATGTTTTTAATAGGTTTATCTAGCACATTTATAGTTGCTAAATCCTTTATTCCCAAATCAATTCCAATAGATAAATCTTCATTAAGTTCAACTTGGTTTTCGTTGTCCTCAAAAGTAAAACTTAAATACCAGTACTTCCCGTCAAAGCTGCAATAAGGGTTACTATAGTTACAACTAGGTATTTTATAATTTGTTTTGAATCTTACTTTTCCTATCTTTTCTATGTTACAAATATCACCTTTAAAATAAAGATGATCATATCTAACATAAAAAGATTTACTAGATTTTCTCTTTGTTTTAAATTTAGGATAACAACTTTTATTTTTAAAGAAAGACTTGAATGCTTTATTTAAATTTCTCATACTTTCAACCATTGTTGTATTTGAAACTTCATTTAGCCATTTAAAATCTTCTTCTTTTTTTAGTTTTGTAAATTCTTTTCTTATGCTTGACATTGAATATTTTTCACCTTGTTCATAAGCTAAAATACATTTATTCAAAGCCCAATTATAAGTAAATCTACTACAACCTATTGATTTAAACATTAATATTTCTTGTTCTTTTGTTGGTAATAATCTTATTTTTCTTGCTTTTACCAAGAGTTCACCTCCTTTAACTTTATATTTTATATACTTAGTTTTTCCATTTTAAGTACTTTTTATGGTACTAAGTAAAATATAAAAATTATTGAAGATGAAAAGCTTTAATAGATATTACAACAATTTTGAACTAACTAAACATAAAATTTTTTTAATTATATTAAGAAGAATAAATTAATATTTTGAGATTTATAATTACTATTCTTAAGAAATTTGTATCTAGCGCCCTGAAAAATAGAGCGTTATTTTTTATAAAGTTATATAAAGTTTTCAAAGAACTTTTTTAAAGTTTATGTTTATTTACTACAGAACGCTACTTCTATAATGCCATTTCACTCACGTTAATGACCTCGACCTTTCGGATACGAGCGTAGACTATATCACTACCCGTTATACATATAGTATAGGTTGGGTATCCTCTACTTCCACCACCAATAGCTTGTGATGTACTCCCATTATGGGATAGTCGTTGAAGTTTCTCCTGTTCGGAGCTTACCTGCTGATTATCCATTGTACTAACACTTAGGATTTAACCTTATGCTATCTAACTAATTTTTTCTACTTTCGTAACCATCACGCTTAGCTTTATTTCAAACTTACGTTGTGGTTTAGTTAGCTTTAGGAACTTCCAGCAATTCAAAGGATTTTGGATAGTTTTAAACTATCACTCCACACTCTTTATGAATGTGGGAGGCTAATGTTATAAAGTCATTATAAGGTTTTATAAACTCTTATAACGTTTTTGTAACTGTTAAGTTACCTCCAAACTTCTTATTATGTTCAGTATAGCAAAAGGAAGAAATGCCTGCCTTAACTTTGGCTTACATTTCTTCCTATAACCTTACACCTTTGTAAGATTGAAATTAAAGCTTATTCTATTCCTAACTCAATAGTTTCTAAATTAATTTTTACTTTTGTCCCTTCATCAACCCTTGATTCTATAGTTATACTGTGAGAAAGCTTATTTAAAATCTGCTTACATAGATATAACCCAAGGCCTGTAGATTTTTTATCCCACCTTCCGTTATATCCTGTAAATCCTCTTTCAAATATACGTGATAGATCTTCCGCTCTTATTCCAATTCCTGTATCTTCTATAACAAGAGTCATTTTGGAAATCCTATCCATGTATATTGAAATAGTCCCATCTTTCGTGTACTTTAATGCATTTGATAACAGTTGCTCAATAACGAATACTAACCATTTTTCATCTGTTAATATATCACAGTTCAGCTCCTTAAAATTTAATTTTATCTTCTTTCTTATAAACATTCTGGAATATTTCCGTACGGCCTGTTTTACAATCTTATCAAGACTTTGCTTTCTTAATACGAGATCAGAAGACATGCTTTCAAGTCTTAGGTACTGTAATACAAATTCTACATATTGCTCAACCTTAAACAATTCCATAGAAAGTTCTGAACTTAAATCACTTTCTTCCGACTGAAGAATCAAATGCATAGCTGAAATAGGTGTCTTTATTTGATGAGCCCATAAAGTATAGTAATCTACTAAATCGCTCCGACTTATATCTGCATTATAAGCTGTTTGAAGATTTTGCTTGTAAGTTATAGTAAGCAAATCATAATAGTCTTTTTCAATCAAATCTTTAGCCTCAGGAAGATTATCAAAATTTAAAATAATATTATCCTTTAACTCTTGAAGCAGCTTATGTTTCTTGTAGAAATAAAAAAAATCTACTATAAGAAAAAGGAACCCTATACTTATGCAAAGAATACTAGCATAGGCTACAGGTTCTACTGGAAGATTATATAAAGAAAATACAATTACAAAAGTTAGACAACTCAAAATCAAAAAAATAACGCCCTTAAGTCTAGCCTTAATATAAAAAGTTATAATCTTAAAAATCTCTGTCTTTTTCATATCATTCCACCAAATATCCTATACCCTTTTTAGTTACGATAAAATCGTATAACCCTATCTCCTGTAGCCTTTTGCGTAATCTTGTTATATTAACAGTTAATGTATTATCATCAATATAACTGTCTGTCTCCCATAATCTTGTCATAATAATATCTCTAGATACAATTTTTCCTTTATTCTCCATAAGTGTTTGTAATATTTTATTTTCATTTTTTGATAACTCAGCTTTATTCCCATTATAGGTTAAGGAAGAATCGCTCATATTAAGTATTGCTCCTCTATGCTCAAGTAGATTAGTCTGTCCTGTAAAATCATAAGTTCGCCTAAGTAAAGCCTGCACCTTAGCTGTTAGGACATTAAGATCAAAGGGTTTTGCAATGAAATCGTCTCCCCCCATATTCATAGCCATAACTATATTCATATTATCCGAAGCTGATGATATAAATATAATAGGAACTTTTGAAACTTTTCGAATCTCATTGCACCAATGATAGCCATTGAAAAAGGGCAAGGTAATATCCAGAAGAATAAGCTGTGGATTATAGGAGGCAAAAATAGAAAGTACATCTTTAAAATCGGTCACACAGTCTACTTCATATCCCCATGATTTTATATGATTTTTTAAAGCTTTAGAAATTATTAAATCATCTTCTACTATAAGAATTTTATACATTTACTTATCTCCTCAATTCCTTTTTAATCCAAATAACAACCTAATTATATCATAACTACTTTTATACATTAATTTCTTGTATTTATTTATGTTAAAGTTTATTCTTTTTCAATATATCTCTGATATCATCAATATCCCTAGCATAATAGTCCGCGCCTGTTTTCTCACATACCTTCGCATAATTTGAGAAGGCTGAACCTCCTAATATTATTATAGGTGAATTTTTACCGAAATGATTTTTTATAGCACTTATCATATATATTGCAGAGTCTATGTGATATTCTAGTGTAATAGAAATAGCAATAAATTTAGGTTTTTCAATATTTATTGCCTTAACAACACTCTGTACTGGAACATTACATCCTAAGTAAATTACATTCCAGCCTTCAATGTCCAATATATCACTTATCATTCTTAACCCAATATTATGAAGCTCTGCACCTGCATTTAAGGCTATCATTGATTTTGATTTAATATTTTTTTCTTCTCCCTAAATTTTATTTCTCTCATAATATCAATTGTAACCTCTGATATAAAGTGTTCCTTCCATACATCTACTGTACCCTTCTCCCACAAAACACCAACTTCCTTCAAGACCTTATCTAATATATTAAAAAATATATATTCTATATTCACACCATCTTCATGAAAACCTACTATAAGTTTTCTTGCATTTTCACTATCTCCTTGTAAAAGATAATTTAAATAGACTTTATCAGCAGTTTTTAAATCTATACCCTTACTTTTAGCATCTTTCGTAGAACGAGCTATTTCCTCTGATCTTCCTAAAAGATAATCCAGAGTAACCTCAAATAAGTCAGCTATCTTATTAAGCTTTTCCATATCTGGAACTCTAGTTCCTTGCTCGTAATTAGCTACAGTAGTCTGCCCTATATTAAGTAAACTTGCAAGTTTTTTTGCGTGTATCCCTTATTCTTTCTAAGTTCTTTCATACGATTTGCAAACCCGTTATTCATACTATACTCCTTTTCTTTTATATCATTAATTAATTATATCACATTTCGTGTATTTTATAAGTATTTTTTGTATTTGTCATTGCTTTAATTCATATTGTGATATATAATAATATCAATATTTAACTAATAATCATTATCCAAATTTGAAAATAATTATACTGACATAGGAGGATATAGTATGACACTACCATTTAAAATAGCTGTACGTTTTTTAAAGTCAAGTAAAGGTCAAACTGCACTTATTGCACTGGGAATTGCAGTTGGTGTATCAGTTCAGATATTTATTGGCTCTTTAATACAAGGGCTTCAAAAAAGCCTTATAAATAAAACCATAGGTAATTCATCTCAAATTACCATTTCGTCAAATACAGATGATAGGTTTATAAAAGACTATAGCGAAATTATTAATAAAATTAAAACTTCAGATAACAGAATTATAAACATTTCTGTAGCATCTGATGTTCCAGCACTTGTTAATGAAGATGAAAAAAACTATTCTGTTTTAGTAAGAGGAATGAATATAGAAGATTCCGATAAAATTTATAATATAAAAAAAAGAATATATGAAGGAAGAGAGCCAAAAAGTGAGCTTGAAACTATTATTGGTAAAGAGCTTCAACAAGAATTAGGAGCTAAAATCGGGGACAAACTCCAAATTATAACTAATTCAGGGGAAATTAATGAATTGACTATAACTGGTTTTTATAATCTTAATGTGGCTTCTATAAATAAATCTTGGATGATTACAACCCTAGAAACCTCACAGAGGATATTTTCACTTGATAATAGGATAACAGGTATTGAAATGCAAGTTAATGAAGTTTTTAAAGCAGATGAGATTGCATCAAAATTAATCCCTACTCTTGATAATAATTTTAAAGTTGATAACTGGAAAGCTCAAAATGCAGAGTTACTTAGCGGACTTAATGGTCAAAGCATTTCAAGCATAATGATACAAGTTTTTGTTCTAATATCAGTTTCACTAGCAATAGCTAGCATTCTAGCTATTACAGTTATTCAGAAGTCAAAGCAGATTGGTATTCTTAAAGCAATGGGTATAAAAGATAGATCCGCAAGTTTAATATTTTTATTCCAAGGACTCTTGCTTGGAGTTATGGGAGCAATCCTTGGCGTGTTACTTGGGCTTCTATTAGGAGTAGTATTTACCAAATTTGCACTAAATCCTGATGGAACCCCAGTTGTAGATCTTTATATTGATTATGGCTTCATAGCACTTTCTGCAATAATTGCACTTATATCTGCTACTGTAGCTTCATTAATACCGGCAAAACGATCTTCAAAACTTAATCCAATAGAGGTGATACGTAATGGCTAATATAATTAATTTAAATAATATAAATAAAACTTATGGTGATGTAATAAAAACTAAAGTATTAAATAATATTAATCTATCAATTGAAGAAGGTAGCTTTAACTCTATAATAGGTTCTTCTGGAAGTGGCAAAAGTACTCTTTTAAATATAATGGCAACTCTAGATAAACCAACTACCGGAGATGTCTTTATCAATGGAGAAAAAACTTCCATTATGAATAAAAATGAACTTGCAGAACTTAGAAATGAAACTTTAGGTTTTATCTTTCAGTTTCATCATCTTCTTCCTGAATTTACCGCACTAGAGAATGTTTTATTGCCATATAATATTAAACATTCTAAACCTTCAAAGGAAATAATTAAAAAGGCTGAAGAACTATTATGTCTTGTTGGTCTTGATAAGGTTAAAAATAATATTGCAACTAAAATGTCTGGAGGTCAGCAGCAAAGAACTGCAATAGCAAGGGCCTTAATGAATAATCCAAAGATAATATTAGCAGATGAGCCTACTGGTAATCTTGATTCTGAATCTACTGAAAATATATATAATTTAATGAGAGATATAAATAAAATGTTTAATACAACATTTGTAGTAATAACTCATGATAGAAAAATAGCTGAAAAGGCTGATAGGATTATAGAAATAAAAGATGGCAAAATAGTAATGGATATATAGTAAGCAATACTTTAATTTAAACAGGCTTACAAATAGTGATATTCTAGTATTATGGAGGAGGATATTCAAGTCTCCTCCATATTTTTTAATCTTTATATACTATTTAAAATTAATATAAAAATATTAGTCTGTTTTAATTATCTCTTTTTGTATATTTTAATATAGTAATACCGTTATCTACTATATATTCATTTAGATGCAATTTTATCGTAGGATTATTTCCTAAAAATAAAGGTCTTCCGGAACTAATATTATTGGAATTATCCCAATAATATATTCATCAATAACATCAGCTTTAATAAAACTATCTATAAGTACACCTCCACCAAATAGAAATATGTCCTTTCCTTTCTTTTCTTTTTCTTCTTGTATTACTTTAACTATATCGCCATTAATAAAGTGTATATTATCTTTATCATGAATATTTTTAGATGTTGCTATATATACTTTTTTATTTTTATAATCATTATGCATATTTTGATCATAACAATTTTTTCCCATAACCACTATATCTACACCTTCCAAAAACTTATCAAAATCAAATTTATCTTTAGTATTTAATATGCTGTCTCCAGCACCAACTATCCAATCATATCCTCCATCATCTGATGCTATATACCCATCAAGACTTATTGCCAAATTCAAAATTATTTTTCTTTTCATATTAAATGCCTCCTTAATTATACAAATTATTTTAATTTTTAAATGTTTTATTATCATTATTATTTAATATATAATTAATTATAATTCATAATAGTTGACATCTTATGTCATGTGATAGGAGGAAAAAATGAGAGCTGATATATTAATTTCTATAATAATGTTATTGCAAATAAATAAAAAGTTAACTGCTTCCGAACTATCAAAAAGGCTTGAAGTTTCTATAAGAACTATTTACAGAGATATTGATACACTTAGTCGAATTGGAGTTCCTATTTTTACTGATAAGGGCATAAATGGTGGAATAAAACTTTTAGGAGACTATAAGACATCACTTAATGGAATAAGTAAAAAAGAACTTTTATCACTATTCATTCCTACTAGTGATAAGATTTTAGAAGATTTAGGTATAGAAAACCTTAAATATTCTGCAGTTCTTAAAATCTTAGGAACATCTACAACTAATGAAATACAAGAATTAGAAAATATTCAAAACTATATTTATATAGATATGTATACTTGGAATGAATCTAATAATATAGTTAACATAAATATTCTTTCTATATTACAAAATGCTATATGGAATTCAAAGTCCTTAAAAATATTATATAGAAAAGTAAATGAGACAAAAGAAGTAGAGTTAAACCCACTTGGCTTGGTTTGCAAACGAAGTATTTGGTATTTAGTAGCTATAAACAATGAAATTATTAAAACATATAAAGTTAAATCTATTGAATCAGCTTTATTAATGGATTCTTTTATTAGACCTCATGATTTTAATCTTAAAAACTACTGGAGAACTTCTACTACCAATTATAAAAAGTTAATTCCTAAACATACTTTTACATTTAAAATTAACCGAAATATATTAAATAATATAAAAGAAAGGCAATTCATAACTATTATTGATACCTTTATTGAAGAAGATGAACTTTATATTAAAATAAAGTTTGATGCAATATGGCAAGGTATAGAATTTGCTTTTGGATATGGTAAAGATATTAAAATTATTGAACCTATTGAAGCTATCTCTGAAATTAAGAAAAAAGCATTAGAAGTAATTGGTTTGTATTAAATATATATCATTGTATTCTAAGCTTTAAAACAATTTTCTTTAATATCTAGATTTATTTTTGCAGTAATACTTATAATAAATTATAATATCATTAATCTTAATATTCTTATAAGGGAAGTGAATTTATGTCAAAGATAATTATTATTGAAGATACTGAAACAATAAGAAAGGAATTAAATATCTTTTTAACTAGATATGATTATGAAGTTCTTGCTCCATCAAATTTTGAAAACATTATTCATTACATCCTAAAAGAAAATCCTGATTTATTACTTCTAGATATAAATCTTCCTGTATTTGATGGCTATCACATATGTAGAGAAATAAGAAAAAGTTCAAATATGCCTATTATAGTAGTTACAAGCAGAAACAGTGAAATGGATGAAATTATGAGTATGAATTTAGGTGCTGATGATTTTATTACAAAACCTTATAATACTCAAATTCTTTTAGCGAGGATTTCTTCACTCTTAAGAAGATCTCAAGGGTCATCTCTTCAAGATACAATGTATTATTATGATTTAAAACTTAATTTGTCTAATAGCTCAATTACTTACAATGAAAATACAGTAGAGTTAACTAAAAACGAGCTTAAAATACTTTCATGTATGATTAAAAATAAGGGGAAGATAGTATCTAGAGATGAGCTAATGAATTTTATGTGGAATTCAGATATTTTTGTAGATGATAATAATTTGTCTGTTAATGTTACAAGATTAAGAAAGAAATTAGAGGCGATTGGAATGAAAGACAATATAGAAACTAGACGTGGACTTGGATATATACTGCCATGAGTTTAAAAGATTATTTAAAAGACAGATTCTTATTTCTTTTAATTAATTTTATATTATTCATTATCATCTGTTTAATAATGCTACTTATTAATGTTAATAGCAATATAATAATTCTAGTTTTCTCAATATGGTTCTTCCCCCTTTTTTCTTTTATTATTACTGAGTTTATAAAAACAAATAAGTTTTACAAGGACTTAAATAATACTATGGAAAACTTAGATGAAAAATATCTTATCTCTGAAATTATAAAGGAACCTGATTTTATTGAAGGAAAAACTGCCTACAATATATTAAAAGAAACAAACAAAGCTATGCATGAGCATGTAAAAAAATATAAGGATATGCAAAGTGAATACCGTGAGTATATAGAGACTTGGGTTCATGAAATAAAGACTCCTATCTCCTCAACGCGACTTATCATAGAAAATAATGAAAATAAGGTTACTACGAGTATTGATTATGAAATAAGAAAAATTGAAGATTATATTGAGCAAGTACTATATTACTCAAAAAGTAATAATGTAAGCAAAGATTATATAATAAAAGAGATTTCTTTGGCCTCTGTAGTAAGAAATACTATCAAGAAAAATTCAAGAAACTTTATAAACAGAAGAATTTCTGTTGATATGGACTCAGTAGAAGGTAATATATACTGTGATTCCAAGTGGCTTGAATTCATATTAAATCAAATTATAGGAAATTCTATTAAATATAGCACAGAAAATAAAGGAAGGATAAAAGTTTATACTACTTTAAATGAAAATAATATAATTCTTACTATAGAAGATAATGGAATAGGTATAATAAACAAGGATATCAATAGGGTTTTTGAAAAAGGCTTTACTGGGGATAATGGAAGAAAACTTGGTAAGTCTACTGGAATAGGACTTTATTTATGCAAAAAGCTTTGTGATCAACTAGGCTTAGGCCTTAGTTTAACTTCTAAACTTGGTGAGGGAACAAAAGTTATTATTGTCTTTCCAATTGGCAAGGTTAACTTGATAAATTAAATTTATATTTATAATGGATTCATAGTAATTATATTTAAAATAGCTATGAGTCCATTATTTTTTATCCACTTAGATTTTTTATCTTGCAAAAATGTAACCTTAATGAAATATAAACTAATATGCATCTAGCAGAAGTGTTAGTAAAATAATATACATAAAGAAATTATTAATCAAAGCTTGGAGGAATTTTTTATGAAAAAATTTTTAATACCTATTTTACTAGTAATTTTAATATGGACCGGATTGAACTCTGCTTATAATTATTTCTTCGGTCCTAAAATTATAGAAATTACACTAACTAAATCTGTTGATGACAAAGGAAAAGCTAATGAGGCAACTAATACTTTTACTTCCAAAGATAAGATTTACCTTTCTGCAAAGGGAAAAAAGTTTGCTATAAAAGAAGCAACTGTTGTTTGGTACAAGGGTGAGATATTAACAAAAAATAGATTTAAGGTAGAGGAAAATATAGAAATAAATAACTCTGGATATTTTACTGCCGAGCTATCAATTCCTGGAGGTCTTGAAGAAGGTGAATATGGAGTAGCAATCTTTAATGGCAATAATGATATTATAGAACAAAAAATTGAATTTAAAGTAAAAAATTAAAGTAATATGGAATAACTGTAAATATTAAATCTCTTTAGGGGGAAAGACTTTGGAGGAAAGCAATGGAAAATATATTAAAGGTAGAAAAAATTGAAAAATATTATGGTAATAAAGGTAATATAACAAAGGCTATAGATAATATAAGTTTTACTGTGGATAAGGGAGAATTTGTTGGAATAATGGGGCCCTCAGGTAGTGGTAAAACTACTCTATTGAATTGTATTTCAACTATAGATAATGTTACAACAGGTAATATTATTATAAATAATAAGGATATTACTAAGCTTAGACCTAAGTCCATAGAAAAATTCAGACGTGATGAGTTAGGCTTTATATTTCAGGATTTTAATCTTTTAGATACTCTTACTGCCTATGAAAATATAGCTTTGGCTCTAACAATACAAGATAGGAAGGTTACTGAAATAGATAGTCTTATTAAAAAGGTAGCAGAAAAACTAGAGATATTAGATGTTTTAACTAAATATCCATTCCAAATGTCAGGAGGTCAAAAGCAAAGAGTAGCTTCTGCTAGAGCTCTAGTTACTGAACCTTCACTTATACTAGCTGATGAGCCTACTGGAGCATTAGACTCTAAATCCTCAAGACTTCTTTTGGATTCTTTTGAAAAGTTAAATAAAGAGCTTCAAGCTACTATACTAATGGTTACTCATGATGCTTTTACAGCTAGCTATGCTCATAGAATTTTATTTATTAAGGATGGCAAGATATTTAATGAACTAATTCGTGGAAATGACTCTAGAAAAGAATTTTTCAATAAAATAATTGAAATTGTAACTTTACTTGGAGGAGATGCTAGCGATGTTTTCTAAAATAGCAATAAATAATGTAAAAAGGAGCTTTAAGGATTATTCTATATATTTTCTTACTCTAACATTTGCAGTATGTATTTTTTATAGCTTTAATTCTATTGAATCTCAAAAGTCACTACTTGATATAAATACTAGTACTGAAGAATACATGATAATGTTAAATAAACTAATAGCTGGAGCCTCTATATTTGTATCTTTTATTCTAGGCGGTCTTATAGTTTATGCTAATAATTTTCTTATAAAAAAGCGTAAAAAAGAATTAGGTATATACATGACATTAGGTATGTCTAAGAGGAAAATCTCTAGAATCCTAATTCTAGAAACCTTTTTTATTGGCTTATTATCCTTAGTTGTTGGAATTTTATTAGGAATTATAGTTTCTCAAGGGCTATCAGTTATTACAGCTAAATTATTATCAGTTAATATGAATAACTATAAATTTATTATATCAATAAGTTCAATAGCTAAGTCTTCATTATATTTTGGAGTAATATTCATTTTAGTAATGATATTTAATCAAGTTACTATTTCTAAGTATAAACTTATAGACATGCTTAATGCAGCAAAGAAGAATGAGGAAGTAAAGATCAATAATCCTATTATTTCAATAATTATGTTTATTTTATCCCTAGCATCACTTATATCTGCATATACTCTAATAATGAAAATTGGGTTATCTGTTGATGATTATCGTTTTATGCTTTCAATTGTTTTAGGGATTATTGGAACTATACTATGGTTTTTTAGTCTCTCAAGCTTTTTAATTCAAATTATACAAAAGAATAAAAATATATATTTTAAAAAATTAAATATATTTGTTTTAAGACAAATTAATAATAAAATAACAACTAACTTTATATCCATGACTACTATATGTCTTATGCTTTTTTTAACTATAACACTTTTATTTAGCATGTTTAGCTATAAAAATACCTTTGATAAATCCTTAAAAGGTAATACTTACTTTGATAGTTCTGCAAAGCTTTATGTTGATACTGATGTCCAAGAAATTAATGATATGGAAGAGCTTTTAAATAGTATAAATTTTAACTTTGATTCTTCTGAAAAATATGTTTTTTTCAATCAATACAAACTTGATATTTATCTAAGCGAACTACTAAATGATTATTTAACTAAAAAAGAGATAGATGAAATGAAGTTTTCTTATTCAGATCATACTATACCAGCAGTAAAAGTATCTGAATATAATTCTATAAATAAACTTTTAGATAAAGATTCTATAGATTTAAAAGATAATGAGATATTAATTGTGTCAAACTATGATGAATTTAACAAAGCCTTCCATAAATTTATTAAAAATGAAAACTCTGTAGTAATCGATAATAATACTTATATCATTAAAAATGGGAGTACAGTTAAAGATAATATATCTAGTGTGGCCCGTGAATTAAAATTTATATATTTCATAATACCTGATAACTTTGAAGGAAAATTAACACTAGAACAATCAAATGTTAATGTAATATATGATAAAAGTAACTATGCAAAATCTGAAGAAAAGTTTTCAAAATTCTATGTTAATATTTTAGAAAATAGAAATCCTGATGGTTCAACTGCTTTAGTTCTTGGAAACACATTGGAACAATTATATTCCCTAGTGTATGGTTCATCTGCAATGGTTGTATTCTTGGGTATATATTTAGGCGTAGTATTTTTAATATCCAGTGCTGCAGTGTTAGCATTACAGCAATTATCAGAAGCAAGTGATAGTATTAGTAGATATAATTCTCTTAAGAAAATAGGTGTTACTGAAAAAATGATAAATAAATCAATATTAAAGCAAACCTTAATTTACTTCATGGCACCTTTATCACTAGCCATTATACATTCAATAATTGGTATGAAAGTAGTAAATGAAGTCTTTGCTACTTATAATAAAAATTTATTCAGTAACTCTTCTATAATAATAGCTTTAGCTCTTACTATAATATACGGTGGATATTTCTATACAACTTATATTAGCTTTAAAAATATAGTTAGAAATAGTAAATAGTATTTTACCTTTATCTCATAGTTGATAATTTTATTTTATTAATTACTACTAAGTTAAGTAACTTTAGATTTATGTAATTCAATTTTTATCTTATTGGATAATAAAAGGAGCTGTCGCACTGTTGCGACAGCTCCTTTTATTACTTTTGAAAATTTAAATTCTTATTTATATTAATATTATACTGTTCTATAAAATTATCTTTATTCTGCATTCCTCGCTCCTAGCAATCCCACTTATTTTTCTTCATATCAACATGATTCTCATCTTTAAAAGATACACCCTCTTCTAACAGTAGATATCGTTGTTCCTGCCATCCTGGTGCTAACCTTCCAGCATGATTTACCACACGATGACATGGATATTTGCCATAAAATTCTGCCTGGCTAAGGACCCTCCCTACAAGTCGTGCATTTTTGTCTCTACCAATAAGACTTGCAATTTGTCCGTACGTAGCTACTTTCCCTTTTGGGATTTCTTCAACAACAGAAAGTATTTGATAAATCAATTGTTCATTCATAATCTTTTTCATATATTCTCCTGTAATAATAAAGATACTCTTTTCTTTTAATTTGCTCCTGTGATACGTATGGAAAATCCCATCCTATTATTTGTGGTCTATTAATTCCATTACTATTAGCCCAATCTTGCATATGTTTTATAGCATTCTATTCTGGCTCTCTACTTATAACTGAATATTTAGAGAAAGAAAATGACTCTACAGCTTCTGCTCTAATATTAAAATAGGGTTCATTAATTATACTCATCTCTTCCCTAACTAACCTATCCTTAGATCATGAGAAAAACTTGCATCACTAAAGTCTATTTAGTGCTCTTGTTAAAACAGTATCCCAGGGTCTTGACTCAATCATCCTAATATCATTTTGATTACAAATATCTGCTATCCACTTTCCATATGTAATACTTATTTCGGCTCTGTAGTGTTGCATATTACCACCTTCTCTTGATAAATAATTCTGTAATATTTGATTAATGTCTGTTTCGTTTACAAAAATTGACTTTACTTCTGGTTCCCTAAATGAATTTGTGAACTCTGGGTAGATAAAATCGCCCTCAATAATAATAGGTAAGTTGTCTTTAATATGCCTGTTTACAAGCTCTTTCAATACTGGAATCATCTCTTTGCTTACATCAATCAACCAGTTCACATTGTCATCAACTCCAACATCCTCCCAATTCAAACCATCATCCCAATAATGTATTGCTGGAAAACTATCCTTAGTTGTAACCTTTTCTACAGATAGATGAATATCATCTACTTCTAGAACATTAACACCGTAAAACTTTGCAATTTCATACGCTAGGCTTGATTTACCGGTTCCCGAAGCTCCACCAATAAATAAAACTGTCCAGTCTCTATCATTATTCACCTATTAACCCCCTTTATAAATTCCCCTTTTAACTTTAATTCTAAATTTATTACTTATTAATTATAACATAATTTGTAAATATAGGCTTTCTTATGATAGGCTATTTTTACATATAAAAATAGCCTTAGCCGTTGATATTAATTAGCTAAGACTATAAAAATCATTTATAAGGAAACTCCACTCACATGCGTTCACTGAGTAAGTTCCACCGATCAAATCGAAGATTTGAGGTGTCACTTATGATACGGTTCTCCCTTCATTATTCTAAATGCTCTATATATTTGTTCTAAAAGCATAACTCTAAATAATTGATGTGGAAATGTCATTTTTGAGAAGCAAAGCTTATAATTTGCTCTTTTTATAACATTTTGCGATAATCCTAAGCTTCCTCCTACTATAAAGGCTATGTTTGAATTCCCCATTACTCCACAGTTTTCTATGTAGTTTGCAAATTGCTCTGAAGTCAGATTTTCTCCTTTCAAGTCCATTGCAATTACAAACATATTATCTTTTATTTTAGATAGTATAAGCTCTCCTTCTTTTTCTTTTATTTGTAATTCTTCTTTTTCCGAAGCATTATCTGGTGTTTTTTCATCTTGAAGTTCTATTATATCTAATTTACAATATCTAGTTAATCTTTTTGAGTATTCATCTATTGCTTGCTTTAGATACTTTTCTTTTAATTTACCTACTGAAATTATTGTTATATTCATAACCATTTTCTCCTCTTAAGTTTTACCTTATTCTAATTAGTAAATGATTTATACTATTATAGATATAAATCATTTAATCTGCATTAGTAAAGTTTTCAACATCTATTATTGTTGTTCCTTTTTCTACTGGAGTTTTTTTCTTTAAATAAATTCTAAGTACATCTGCATTATAAACAGCTTGTATCTTACTTGGTTCAACATTAGGAACATAATAGCTTTTTTCTAAATTTGATCCTTCTTGGAAGATTGCAACCATGGAATTTTCATTACTAAAAATTTGATTTTTTTTAACTTTAATTCTTATGTGATCTTCTTCATAATCTATATCTATATCTTTTTTATTTAGGCCAACTAACTTTCCTTCTATTAAATATCGATCTCCGTAATCAATAAATTTTAAGTCTAATTCATCTTCTATGCTACTAAATGCTGAATTTAAAGCCTCACTATTTAAGACTGAATCTACTATATTATTCATTAAATTTTCATTTGTAACTAATGAAGTAAAAACTTCACTAAATACAGTATTAAACGTACCTCCAAAAGCTCCAAATATATTATTACTGCTAGTAAAACTAGTATATCCATAATTACTATTAAAATTATTTATATTGTTAGTATTATTACTATTTCCATTAAACATTCCACCAGTCATATTGTTCATTAAAAAAGGGAATATCTGAAACATATTATATCTCCTACTTAAAAAATTCTTATATAATATAATTTTATTTTATATAAGGCTTTTTGACACAATAAAAGGAGATATAACACAATAAAAATTAAAAACTTAAAATGAAAGCTAATAGAAAAATCTCATATAGCTTTTAAATTTAATTTATTTTTAGTAATCTTAAAAAAATTACATCAATAATTATCCATTGTTAATTTTTCTAGTACCCTATATTTTCATTCATAAATATTACGTGGATCCTATCTTTCCTATTTTGGCTTGCTATAACGGTAAATTCTCTACATACCTTTTCATTACTTTTACAATCCATACAATATCCAACCTTTGTACATGGAGTTTTCTTGTTTAGTCTCTTTGCATTAGCTGGAGCACATATTTCTCTGTTTCTTTTTATAGCTTCGTCTATGTCTTTTACTATTTTATTTACTCCTACTAAAAGGATTACCTTATCAGGTCCATATAACATTGCTGCTACTCTATTTCCATTCCCATCAACATTATATAACTTTCCATCTTCAGTTACTGCATTACTACTTGCAAAATATGCATCCGCTAAAAAGCTCTCTTTAAATATTTTAGTAATTTGTTCTGATGTTAAACCTTCCTTATATCTGTCTAAGAACTTATATCTTCCATTTCTTAGATAATCTATAACTCCATATTCAAATAAGGACATTGATCCACCACAAGATACTACTGAACCTTCAGAAACTAATTGTTCAATTTTAAAGAATAATTCTTCCTTTGAATTTACTAAATATCCATTCATATTATTATTATTTAATGACTCTATTGTCCTTTTTATCCTTTGTTCATTAACCCAATTTAAACTACTATCCATATAATCTTCCCCCAATAATTTTTATTTTCATATTTATTATAATAAAATGAATTTTAAATTTAAACTAATATACTTTTAAAATATATTTATATAAATATTTATTATTACTTGTACTTTATATATTATCTAATTCTATAACAAAAAAAGACCCAAATTCATAGGCCTTTTAATAAAATTATTTTCCACAACACTTTTTATATTTCTTTCCACTTCCGCATGGACAAGGATCATTTCTTCCTACTTTATTTTCATTTCTTACAATAACAGATTCTCTATATGTTTTTTGTAATTCTTTTCTCTTTTCTGGCGAGAATATTCCTTCCCATTGTGGTAGTGTATATAAGTATTCAGCTTTTGCATCTAACATATTAATATAAAGTTTTTCTAAATCTACTTGTAATGAAATTTCATCATTAGCTGATAAAACTTCTAAATCAAGTGTTTCTTTTAAGCTATCATTTATTCCATCAACAAATCCCATAACGAATTCTTCTGTTGTATTATGTTTAGCTGCTAAATCACTAATTGTAAATTTGAAATTATCTTTATGCTTAGCTAATATTTCTTTGTATATAGCTTTTTCAATTTCCATATACTCATTCCAAAAAGCTTGTTCTCCTTTTGTCTTAACATATTCAACTACCATATCTGTCCATTGCTTATATAACTCATAGTTCATTCTCCTTTTTAAATGGTTTTATAATTAATTTAATAAGTTTTACTCTTTTGATTTAATTATGTAACATGAATCATTTTCACAATAATTACATTTAACACCTTTTACTTCTTCTATAATAGGAAATGTTTCTTCATAATTAATAAAATCATCCATTGCATCTTCAACATGATCCTTACATGCGTATATTTTTCTACTATCCATATAAATCATCTTCTTCCTAATAACTAAATTTCTATTATGTTACTTGGACTGTGTCTATCAGCCATAGTTAATTCTATATCTAATTTTGATACTATATCATTTTCCCTCAATACTCCAATAACAGTTTCTAATGCAAGGTCTGGATGATTATTAGTACCACTTAAATGTCCTAATATTATCTTTTTGTTTGGTTTATATCTAATTAAATCAACTATAGCTTTGCCACAATCTTCATTAGATAAGTGTCCAACTTCACTTAAAATTCTTCGTTTTAAATTGTAGGGATACGGTCCAAACTTTAGCATATTTACGTCATGGTTGCTTTCCAATAATATTATATCCGAGTCCTTTATATTATCTCTTATCTCTTCTGTATATATTCCAAAATCTGTAGTCACACTTATCTTTTTTCTTTTATAATGCATTGTATATCCTACTGGTGCAACTGCATCATGAGGTATATTAAATGATGTTATATCTAAATCCTTTATAGATAATGTGGACCTTCTATCCATTATTCTTATATTATGTTCTTTTATTTTTCCTATTCCTGCCTCCATAGCTGACCAGGTGTCTGAGTTAGTGTATATTGGAATATCATATTTACGCGATAATACCCCAATTCCTCTTATATGGTCTGAATGTTCATGAGTAACAAATATTCCATCTATATCTCCTGGATTTTCTCCTATGATTTTTAAAGCGTCATCTATTTTTTTTCCTGGCAAACCCGCATCTATTAATATTTTAGCATGCTCTGAAGCAATAAACATACTGTTTCCACTGCTCCCACTATATAATGAGCAAAATTTCATTTTACTATCCCCCATGCAGATACTATTCTATTACTCTCACAATATCTGCACCTAATGCAGTAAACTTATCTTCAATATGCGGATATCCTCTATCAATATGTTCAATTTCTAATATTTCTGTTACACCTTCTGCAACTAATCCAGCTATAACCATTGCTGCCCCAGCTCTTAAATCTGTAGCTATAACACTAGCTCCTGCTAACTTTTCACTACCTTCAATTATAGCAGTTCTTCCTTCTACCTTTATAGTTGCTCCCATTTTTTTCAGTTCATCTATGTGCTTATGTCTACTTTCCCAAATACTTTCAGCAATTAAACTCTTACCTGGTACTATACTTAATAAAGCTGACATAGGTTGTTGTACATCTGTTGGAAATCCTGGGTATGGAGCTGTCTTTACATTAACTCCTTTTAAGTCTCTCTCAACATATACTCTAACACTATCATCACCCTCTTCAACTGTAGCTCCCATTTCAATAAGTTTTGCTGCAATTGATTCTAAGTGCTTTGGTATAACATTAGTTATAGTTACATCACCTTTAGTAGCTGCTGCTGCTATCATAAATGTTCCTGCTTCAATTTGATCTGGTATAACACTATAATTACATCCTGATAATTTTTCTACACCTTTTACTCTAATTATATCTGTTCCAGCACCTTTTATATCTGCTCCCATAGAGTTCAAAAAATTTGCAACATCTACTACATGAGGTTCCTTTGCAACATTTTCAAGTACTGTTGTTCCTTCTGCTAGTGTTGCTGCTATCATAACATTTATAGTTGCTCCAACTGTTACAACGTCAAAAAATATATTTGCTCCATGTAAATGTTCAGCTTCAACAATAACTGCTCCATGTTCTATAGTTACACTAGCTCCTAATGCTTCAAATCCTTTTATATGTTGATCTATTGGTCTAACTCCTATAGGGCATCCCCCTGGAAGTTCCACTCTTGCTTTTTTGAATCTTGATAATAAAGCTCCAATAAAATAATATGAAGCTCTCATTCTTCTTACGTCATCAGTACACGCTTCCACACTTCTTACATCTGTAGCATCTATTTCTAAAGTATTGTTATCTAGTTTATTTACTGTACATCCAAGACTTCTTAATATTCTTTCAAGACAATGTACATCTTCTATATCTGGTACGTTATCTATTGTACATTTTCCTTCACTTGCCATTATTGCTGCTGGTAATATAGCTACAGCTGAATTTTTGGCACCATTTATATCTACTGAACCTTTTAGAGATTTTCCCCCGCTTATAACTAATTTTTCCATCCATTTCACCCTTATCATATTTTATGTATATATATTAATCTTTCCTATTATTTCAACTATTAACCATTTTTCTGTGACATTCTTAAAAACTTACAATACTCATTATAACATAAAAATAATTTAAGGAAATAGAGTTTTTTCTTCCAAATAAAAGCTTTTTTACTAACCTTTATAATATTGAACTTTTATTTATATTTCCTTTTTAATTTTTTTGTAATATGTTATAATTTATAACAAAGTTTGTATCTATACAAATTAATTTAATAAGAGAGGCTAAAGCTATGAAATACTATTTAGTGGCATTATTTGATGATGAGTCTTATAAAAGTTTAAATCCAATCCAAAAAAATCTATCTAAACGTTTTAGAGCAAATAGGAATTCGCCAACACCTTATATTCCCTTAGAAATAATTGAAAATCCTAATATAGATAAATTAGATGTTGTGATAGATAAGATAGTTAAGCCCTATAAAAACTTTAAAGTTCAATTATCTACAGAAGTTTCAGTTTCTGAAACCAATAAGACTTTAAATATGAAAATAGAAGATGTAGGATATATCAAAAGGCTTAATAGATTAATGAGTGATACATTAAAATTACATGGGTTTAATATACAAAATTATAATAGTGAATTATCAATGCATATATCCTTAGCTAATCTTAACTATATACCTAAGGATATGAAAAAATTTGATGGCGAAGTTAACTTTAAATCTAATTGTGAAACTCTTAAAGTTGATAGAATTGAAATTTGGAAGGTATCTACCAATAAAAGGGAAACTTTAATAAAAAGTTATCCATTAAAAAAGAATTTATATTTATAAGTTGAAAAAGTGTTTAAATTTAAACACTTTTTTTATTTTTCTTAACATAAAAAAAATTTATTTTTTTGTATTCGTTTACCCCGCTTTTCATTTGTAAAATATTTTTGTAAAATATATAATAGTAAATCCTTAAAAATAGGGGATATTTATGGAAATAATAGCTTTTTTTGAAGCACAAAAGGAAAAAAATAAAAATATTATTATTGATAACACTTTAAGCGAATATAAAATCTGGGCTAGAAAACACTTAGAATTACATACAAAGCTTAGTTATCTAGCTGACGAGACCCAATGTTATAAATATTGGTTATCAGAAGATATTCCAGTAAATAAGTCTATATTATTTGAAAAATACTTAGATTGTTTTTCTCATATAATTAATCTTGGAATTTATAGACATTATGACAGTATACAAGAAATTATTATAAAGCCAAATGATTACTGTTTAAGCGATCAATTTTTAAACTTATTTATAGACTTAAATGATTTAATAATATCACCATCTGAAGATCATTATATAACTCTTATTGAAGATTTTATTAGCTTAGGAATCACTTTAGGTTATTCAGAATCTAAAATCACAGAGTCATTTATTAGTATATAACAAAAAACCTTCTATAAAAAACATAGAAGGTTTTTTCATATTTATCATCTTTAAATGGAATACTATCTTAGAGGTGATTTAAATGTTGGCAATTATTTATGCAATAATTTCAGGCATATCCATGACATTACAAGGTGTATTTAATACTAAGTTAGAAGAAAAGGTAGGAACCTGGGAAACAAATGTTATAGTTCAAGGAACTGCTTTAATAGTTACTCTAATTATTGTAACCTTATTTGGGAAAGGTAATTTTAAAGCTATAAAAGATGTAAATAAGCTTTATTTATTAGGTGGATTTTTAGGTGTTATAATTATATTTACTGTTATGAAAAGTATTGGTGCTATGGGAGCAACATGTGGTATAGGTATAATTTTAGTTGCCCAATTAGCTTCTGCTGGCATGATTGATGCTTTTGGCTTGTTTGGAACAGAAAAAATATCATTTCACTTAAAGGAATTTATAGGTATAGCTATTATGATATTAGGAATTATTATTTTTAAATGGAGAAGTTAATACTTCTCTTTTTTTACTCTTTAAGAAAACTTACATATTACCTTTTTTATATATTAATTTATAACTATTAACAAAAATCATACTTTTAATATACTATATATTGTAATCAATTTTAGGAGTATATTATGTTTTCTTCTAATAAAAAATTAGACTTAAACTTAAAAAACTGTATGTTATCAAAACCCTATAATAATTATAGGGTAATTATTAAATATAAAAGATTTCAGGAAAGTTTAATAAAAAAAATATCCTCATATAATGGTATGCTTATAAATAATATAAAACATTGTAATTTAATTTGTGCAAAATTAAATTCTAAGGCTATTCACAGATTATTGGAATATCCTGAAGTAGAATATATTTGCTTTGATGAGTACTTATTTTTATGTGGTATGAGTGTTAGTACTGCAAATAAGGTTAGACTATCTAACAAAACAAAAAGTAAGGGTAATGGCATTGGTGTCGCTATAATAGATACTGGAGTATATCCTCATCCTGATTTAGTTACTCCAATAAATAGAATATCTACATTTGTAGATTTAATAGATAATCTTAAATATCCTTATGATGATAATGGCCATGGAACTTGTACCGCTGGAATTATTGCTGGAAATGGTGAAAAATCCAATGGAATGTATCGTGGTATTGCTCCAAATTGTAATATTCACTGCTATAAAGCCTTTGATAAAAGTGGCAAAGGATTTATATCTGACATACTTTATGCAATGGAACTTATAGCTGAAACAAGTGAAAAAAATAATATTAAAGTTTTATGTTTACCCTTTGAGCTTTTAAATTATAATGTATTTGTTCAAAAATGTTTTAGCTCAATGGTATCTTTAGAAAATAGTAAAAATATAACTTGTATAGTTCCAAGTGGTAGCAATAGAAACTTTGATGGATCTATTACAGGAATCGCACTATGTAACGATTGTATAACTGTTTCAGGATATGATTCCACTTCCAAAATTAAACCTTATACTTATTCATCAATAGGAGGCTTAAAGAAAGACTCCAAACCTAACTTATGCGCTGCTTGTGTTGATATAGTATCTTTAAACTCTAATACCAATTATATCTCTGAAAGAGATGGTATTAAATTATACCCTTCAAAGCTTGATAGCTCATACAAGACATTTACTGGTACATCATTAGCTGCTGCTTATGTTTCCGGTATATGTGCTTTAATCTATGAAAGTGATCAAAGCTTAACACCAAAAGATATAAGGTCTCTTTTAAAAATTGCCTGCGAACCAGTAGAGATTCCAAAGAATTATCAAGGCGATGGTAAAGTAAATATTAAGTCTATAGTAAAATGAAAGGTTACTTAAAGTAGTACCTTTCATTTTATATTTGTATATTTAATATTATTGTACTATATAATTTGTTGGATCTACAGGTTCATCATCTACTCTAAGTTCAAAATGTAAATGAGGACCAGTACTAAAGCCAGTATTTCCTATAGCTCCAATTATATCGCCCTTTTTAACTTTCTCTCCAACCTTTACATAAAAATCATCTAAGTGTCCATAATATGTATTCATATTATCTTCATGCTTAACAATTATTAAATTACCATAGCCTCCATCATTATATTGAGAGTAAATTACTTCTCCATCCATAGCAACAAGAACATCGTCTCCTATATTTCCTGCGATGTCTATCCCCTTATGAAATGAATTCCATCTTTCTCCATACCCAGAGGTCATATATCCCCCCTAGTTGGACTTTTTAAAAAAGCCATACCATAATCATAAGGGTTCTTAGTTCCCCTATATATTTTTTTACCTACTTCTTTTTTTATAATTTCCTCTCTTATTATATTGCTTTCTGTAATTTCCTTGTTTTTATATGTAACTTCCCTTACTTGGTTTTTCAATCCTACTTCTCCATATTCGACTTTACTTTCTCCCAAATACATATCTTCAGTAGGGATTATCGTTGTGCTAGGCTGCACCTTAACTATTTCTTCATCAATACACTTTAAACTTAGTTTAATGTTATTTTTATCTTCCTTTGATAATTCATATATATAATCAGATAACTCTTTATTAGTTTGTAATAAAGATACATCAAATCTATCTTCCTTTAGCTTAATATCTCCTTCTATTTCAAAAGATAATACTGCATCTTGTCTAATATTAATTTCATTTATATATTTTTGTAATACTAAATCTTTTATATTATTCATATTATTTTCTAGTGAAGTATATCCTACTACCCTATCCTCTAAAACTAACTCATATCCATTTACTTTTCCTGTTAATGCAACTAATAGATTATCAATTATATTATTATTAGATATTCTATTAGATATAGTATATGTTTTGTTATTTAAGTTCATATTACTAAATGGTTCATTTATCTTTGCATTTGCTTTAATTAAATTAATATTTACTACAAGTATAATTATAAATATCGATACTGTAAATTTTTCAACTAACCTTATCGAGTCTCCTTTTTTATCCATAAAAACTCCTTTCATTTTTAATAATGTTAAGCAACACATCTTTTAGTTTTGCCAAATTTAGAAATAATATTCTTTTTTTATATTCCTTAGTTATGTTGAGCCTATTACTTCACTTTGTTATAATTAACTTATTGTAATATTACTTTTAGAAAGGTAGATGTAATTATGAGCACTTTTATGCTTAAATCAAAGCCTTTAGACTTTACTCCTGTAAGCAACATATTTATTGAAAAGTATATACCAAAAGCTAGAGGAGAATTTATTAAAGTATATCTTTTAATGCTTAAATATAATTTTACTGGTGAAATAGGCGTTAACGCCTCAATATTAGCTACTACATTAAATCTTTTAGAGTCTGATATAATAAATGCACTTAACTATTGGAATGAGGAAGGTATTATTAAATTAATTCCAATAGATAGAATGGGAAACTTTGAAATAGAATTTATAGATCTTTCTGAGGATAAATGTGTTGGTAAAAATCAATTCAATTTATTAGAAGAATTATCGGATGAAACTAATAATGGTATGCTAAAGGATATTGAAAAATTATTAGGCCGTCCTCTATCCCCTAGTGAGTTTGCTACTTATATAGGATGGAAAAAAGATTTTGACTTTTCTTCAGAATTGATACTATTACTAATTGAGTTTTGTGCTTCCAAAGGAAAAACAAATCACAGATATATAGAAAAGGTAGCATTAGCTTGGAATGAAATGAATATAAAAACTATTTATGATGCTCAAAATTATATAAGAAAAACGGAAGATAAGTGGGGCACTTATAGAGAAATTCTTAAATTTTTAGGTATTAGAAATACAGAAATAATGAAACCGCAAGAAGATATGTTAGAAAAATGGACTACAACTTATAATTTTTCTTTAGATATCATAAAAAAAGCTTGTGATATATGCTTTCAAAGGTTAAATAGAGCAGATTTTAAATATATAGATGGAATATTAGCAAGCTGGAATAAGGATAACTTAAGAACCTTAAAACAAATAGAGGAAAAAGAAGCCTCTTTCAAAAATTCATCTTCTAAAAAGAATTTTAATAATCAAAAAGCTAATTCTTATGAAAAACCTAAATTAAGATTTAATAATTTTAAAGGTCGTGACTATGATTATGATGATTTAGAAAAGAAGTTATTAGGATGGGATAATGATGATTAAAGGATATGAAAAGGAATTAACATCAATATATGAAAATATACGAGTTGAAGAAGAGAAAAAACTAAAAAAAAGACGTAGTGAAATTGAAGAAAAACATCCTGAAATTTTAGAAATGGATAATTTAATTCAAAAAAAATCTCTTAATTTAGCTATGTCTATTCTAAAAGGATTAAATGAATTAGAATTAAAAAAATTAAAAGAAGAAATAACAGAATTAAGATTTAAAAAATATGAAGCTCTTGTAGCTAGCGGGTATGACCAAGAATACCTCACACTTAATTACAGATGCCATAAATGTAAGGATCAAGGCTATATTGGTAATTCAAAATGTTCTTGCTATAAGAGTAAATTAGTTAGTTTATATTATAAAGATTCTGACTTACAAGATACCTTAAGAGTTAATAATTTTAATAACTTTGACTTATCCTTATTTGCAAATTATAGGATAAGTGATGATAAATATACCCCTAGAAAAATATAGAAAATATTATTGAATATTTAAAAGGAAACTTTATACCTAATTTTAATAATAATTCTGATAATGTGCTTTTTTATGGTGATTCTGGTACTGGAAAAACATTCTTAAGTTGCTGTGTTGCAAAAGAGCTTCTTGATAATGGTTATTTAGTAGTATACAGAACTATAGATGAGCTAATTAAGGATTTAAGGGAAATACGCTTCGAAAATAATTATAACCTAGAAGATCTTCTAATAAATTGTGATTTATTAGTTATTGATGATTTAGGTGCAGAGCAACTAACTGAATTCTCAGCTACAGAATTCTTTAACTTTTTAAATAAAAAATTATTAAAGAAGAAGAAAATGCTAGTCTCTACAAATTTATCTTTACCTGATATAAGCAAAAATTATTCTGAAAGAATTTCTTCTCGTTTACTTGGTAATTTTAAATTATATAAATTTTATTCTGAAGATATAAGAATACAATTAAATTTAAAAAGAAAATAAACCAAAAGTGCAGTATATATTTAATACTGCACTTTTGGTTTATTAAAATGTAATTTTCTAAAATAAAAAAAGACTTTAGAGTAATCTAAAATCTTTTGGAGCTGGCAATAGGAATCGAACCTACAACCTGCTGATTACAAGTCAGCTGCTCTACCGTTGAGCCATGCCAGCGTATAACAAATTTTCCACTTAAAGTGGCGACTCAGAAGGGGCTCGAACCCTCGACCTCCGGCGTGACAGGCCGGCACTCTAACCAACTGAGCTACTGAGCCAAATATGGTGGAAACAACAGGGATCGAACCTGTGACCCTCTGCTTGTAAGGCAGATGCTCTCCCAGCTGAGCTATGCTTCCATACTGGTGACTCCTAGGGGAATCGAACCCCTGTTACCACCGTGAAAGGGTGGTGTCTTGACCGCTTGACCAAGGAGCC
>NZ_ASRV01000151.1 GCF_000401215.1 Clostridium sartagoforme AAU1
TTGCTTTGCTTTCGCCGTCACATTCTGTCGGCGAGCACATTAACTATAATACATAAATTTTAATATAGTGTCAACACTTTTTAACAACTTTTTTTTTATTTTTAAATTCTACCATTAATACATTGATTTATGTTAATAATATAATAAAGTTATTTCTTTACTTTAGTTTGTTATATCTTATTTTAACTTTCTTTTGATTATTTGATACTTCTTATTATATACCATATTTCAATAAATTATATTATAATTTTAAATAATAATATTATTATTTAAATTAATATTAATAATATTTATGTTATTATTTAAATTAACTACTTTATTAAGGAGAATTCTTATGATACATCATGATTTAATTGTAATTGGCGGCGGTGCATCTGGCTTATCTGCAGCAATTACCGCTAAGGACTTCGGGATAGATGTTGCTATAATTGAAAGCACAGATAGAATTGGTAAGAAGATTCTTACAACTGGAAATGGTAGATGCAATATATCTAATAATACAATTTCATACCCATTTTCTTCTTATCATAGCGAAAATACAGGATTTTTTCAAATGTTTTATCAGCTATTAATGTAGATGATACGAAAGACTTTTTTTTATCACTAGGTCTTCCAATTGTAGAGTTACAAAATGGTAAAATGTATCCTAAATCTCTTCAAGCATCTTCTGTTGTAGATCTTTTAAAACTTGCATTGGAGGATAGAAATATTCCTTTATATACAAATTGTAAAGTAAAAGATATCCACAAGCAAAATATTTTTAAAATATCCACAAGTAATGAAGATAATAATTTATTCACATGTAATAAATTAATTTTAGCCTGTGGAGGAAAATCTGCAATAAAAACAGGCTCTGATGGTTCTGGATATATGTTAGCCAAATCTCTTGGTCATTCAATAATTGAAACTATCCCCGGAATAGTTCAACTCAAACTAGATAATTCATATTTAAAATCTATTTCTGGTGTAAAATTTGATGGATACGCTACATTACTTGTTAATGATCAACCAACAAGAAAAGAATTTGGAGAAATATTATTTACTGACTATGGTATATCTGGTCCTCCTATTCTTCAAATTTCAGGCTATGCTTCTAAAGCACTTTCTAAAATGAATAAGGTTGAAATATTAGTAGATATGATGCCTGATCAATCTATTGATGAAATTGAAGACTTTCTCGAAGGACATTTTGCTGTATTTGGACATCGACCAATAATAGATTCCCTTATTGGTATTGTAAACAAAAAGTTAATTCCTACTATATTAAAAGAATCAAGAATAAAAAACTTACACTCTTCTTGCTATGACTTACAATGGGATGATAAAAAAAGACTTATTAATATATTAAAGAATTGGAAGTTTAAATGTATAGGTACTAATGGTTTTAATCAGGCTCAAGTTACAATAGGTGGAGTTAATACTAAAGAAATTAATGAAAAGACCTTAGAATCAAAATTAGTTAAAAATTTATATTTTTGTGGTGAAATACTAGATGTTGATGGTGACTGTGGTGGTTTTAATCTTCAATGGGCATGGAGCTCTGGTCAATTTGTTTCAAGAAATATCGCAAGTTCTTAGAATTAAAATAAGGAGAAGTATTATGACTTCTCCCTACCTTTTAATTTTTTCTCCAGCGTCCAATTAACTTAGTTAATTCTTTGCCATCCTTAGTTTCTACTCTGTGAATAGTTACTAATTCGTCACCCTCTTCTTCTCTGATATCTGTTAGAACTTTAACTTCTTCTCCATATTTACATTCCTTTTCAAAGGTAACCATTACCTCTGCCAAAGCATAGCTGTTAACAATCTCTTCTGGTAATGTCTCAATAGCCCAATCTAAATACTTAGTATTATTAACATGTTTATTTGAATCTATATCAGAATATCTTACTCTAAAACTTCTTTCATATTTACAATTCTCAAGCTTCTCTAACCTTGGTATTTTAAATTCTTCTTTCATATCTTCTGATACACCATAAATTTCATATTGCTCATTTGGTATTCTCATCATTTTTCTTTTTTCTAAATTAATTAATAAAAATATTGCATTTGCTGATACTACTATATTTCCACCACTATCTTTAATTTCATAATTTCTCAATGCATAAAACTTTTTAAACCCAGCCGGTTCAGTTGTTACAGATAACTTTTCCCCATACATTGGGTGCCTAAATATTTTTACATGATAATTATAAAACACCCAGGTCATATTATTTTGCATCAAACTTTCCATCCCTGATCCAAGAACTTCTGATTGTTTAGTTCCAATATCAGATAATATATTAATTATAGTCGACATTGATCCTCTTAAATTACTATCTACATCATAATAATGTAATTCATATTCTTTACTATAAGTCTTTCCCATAATATCCTCCTGTAGAAAAGTGCACAGTTCACAGTCTCCTCTAGTTGATAATTGATAGTGGAAAGTTGAATACTATGGAAATAATTCAGCTTTGCTGAATTAAGAAAATTATATTAATTTTAAAAACTACATAGTAGTTTTATCCATAGCTTTCAACTCTCAATTTTCAACTCTCAACTAATTAATAACTGTGAACTGTGAATTGTGCACTGTGAACTAAAATATTTTTTCCATTAAAAACTATATATAAAATTATATACCTTTTTATTT
>NZ_ASRV01000152.1 GCF_000401215.1 Clostridium sartagoforme AAU1
TTTTATTTTAATTATCTTTTATAAATGCTAGTCATTATAGTATTTATCCTTTTTATATTATTATGTATTTGAATAAATTTATCATCAATCTCCTTAAAAATAAGAAACTATTAATCATAATTTGAAAATATTAACAAAAAAAACTCCCGTAGGAGTTTTCAAACTTAAATTATAGGATCGATATAAATTTCCTCTATATCTGATCTGTCATATACTAATACATTAAGATAAGATATTGTATATACTTGAATTATAAATTGTCCTATAATAGCTATTATTATGCCTAGTAAAGGTATGAATTCAAGAATAATTAATACTATTCCAAGTCCAATTGTTATCCCTGATATAGCTGCTAACCTTCCTATTGTAGTCCAAAAATAACCTCTTTTAAACAATAAGAAAGTTTCTCCTATTGCCTCCGTAATAGTTAAATCTTTTACTATTAATGCTGAATTAAATAACATAGGTATTGGAGCCATAACAACACATATAGCAATTATTAAAGGTATTAATATAATTAATCCTATTCCAATAGTTAAAAATGACAGTAAAACAGTAAGTAAAGTTAATGCTATAAAGAATGCAAAAAGCATTAATGCTACTAAAAGATTAAGTCCTATTACGCTCCATTTTTTCTGCCAAACATATTTATTAGCAGTTTTCCAACTTACTTCTTTTCCTCTGTTAGCATCATCTAGAATTTTCACTATAATAGCATCTGCATATATTATTACTGCTGATGCAATAATAATTGTAAAAATTAAAATTAATACACTTCCAAAGCCTATAAAAGGTATTGAGTTTTCTAAATAATTATATGAATATGCGTATGACATATTTATCATACTTGAAAATATAATTCCTACTATTATACCTACTATTATTAATACTGTAGGCACTATAAATATCCCTATAACCTTTAATATTTCTAATATATTATCTTTTGATATTCTGAAAGCTTTTGATAATATCTCAGAAACTGACAAATAATTTTTTCTTTCTTCCATAAATTCGCCTCCTTTTTATTTAATACTATACATATTTATTCTATCATAAATTGTTATATGATTGATATAATATATAAAATTGAATAAATAATTTATTATATAAATATATAAAGAGTACCATAAACATGATACTCTTCTATAAATTATAATTGTGTTGTTACTCTTATCGTTTGATCTCTTCTTGGCCCTACACCAATTATTGATATATTTACTCCTGTAAGCTCTTCAATTCTTGCTAAATACTTTTTAGCATTGTTAGGTAATTCATCGTAGCTTCTAGCATTTGCTACCTCTTCACCCCAACCATCAAATTCTTCATATATAGGTTCACATTTTGCTAAATCATTTAAGCTTGCTGGGAAATAATCTATAACTGTATCATTAAACTTATATCCTACGCAAATCTTTAATTTTTCTAATCCAGCTAAAGTATCTATCTTAGTTACGCATAATGACGTTAATCCAGATACCCTTACTGTTGTTTTTAATATAACAGCATCCAACCAACCACATCTTCTAGATCTTCCAGTATTAACTCCATATTCGTGACCTTTTTCTCTTATCCATTCACCAATCTCATTATCTAATTCTGTTGGGAATGGTCCTTTACCAACTCTTGTTGTATATGCCTTTGCAATACCTATTGCATTAGTAATCATATTTGGTCCAATGCCTGATCCACTAGCAACTCCACAAGCAGTAGTATTAGATGAAGTTACATATGGATATGTACCGTAATCTATATCAAGAAGCATTCCTTGAGCACCTTCAAATAGAACTTTTTTATCAGCCTTGATTTCATTATATACTGCAACAGATGTATCTTTCACATAAGGTCTTAGTCTTTCTGCTAATGCTAAATATTTGGAAGCTATTTCTTCATAGTTAAGTTCTTCTCCACCTAAAACCTTAGTTATATAATCACTTTTAGCGCCTATGTTTTGCTTTAGTTTTTCTGTAAATACACTCTCATCTAAAAGATCACATATTCTTATACCACATCTTTCAAATTTATCTGTATAACATGGACCTATACCTCTTCCAGTTGTACCTATATCATTTTTTCCTCTTGATTTTTCCTTTAAAACATCCAAAATTTTATGATATGGCATTATAACATGTGCCCTATCACTTATTAAAAGTTTTTTAGGAGTAACATTAACTCCTTCTTCCTCAAGATAATCTATTTCTTCAAATAAAGCCTCTGGATCAACAACAACACCATTACCAATTACGTTTAATTTATCATCATGTAATATTCCTGATGGTATTAATCTTAATTTATATTGTCTATCTCCAACTTCAACTGTATGACCTGCGTTATTTCCTCCTTGAAACCTAACTATTACCTCTGCCTCTTCTGCAAGATAATCAGTCATCTTTCCCTTTCCTTCATCTCCCCATTGAGCTCCTAAAACAACAAATGCTGACATTTATATTGCCTCCTTGTTAAAGAACTTATTAAGTCCTTTATTTATAAAATAATTAATATTAATCTCCAAGTACAATATTAACAAAGTGAAAATAAACTTTCAACTTTTTTGCGAATATTTTTTTGCATTGTTTATATATAATTCGTATAATATATTTGTATCTATTTATATTCTTATTAAATTTAAAGTATTTATTCTATGAAAGGGAGTGTTATTATAAATATTTATGAAGAAGCTCTAAAATATCATGAAGAATTAAAAGGAAAATTTGAAATAACTTCTAGATGTAGAATTTCTAGTGAAAAAGATTTAAGTTTAGCATATACACCAGGAGTTGCAGAACCTTGCAAAAAAATTTATGAAGATCCTGATAATGCTTATTTATATACAAGAAAATGGAATACAGTTGCTGTAATTTCAGATGGATCTGCTGTTCTTGGTTTAGGTAATATAGGTCCATTGGCATCTCTTCCTGTTATGGAAGGTAAATCTATATTGTTTAAAGAATTTGCTAATGTAGATGCCTTTCCAATTGTTTTAGATACTAATGATGTTGATGAGATAGTTAACACTATAATAAATATATCACCAACTATTGGAGGAATAAATCTCGAAGATATATCTGCTCCTAGATGCTTTGAAATTGAACAAAGGCTAAAAGAAAAATTAAATATACCAGTTTTCCATGATGATCAGCACGGCACTGCTATAGTAGTTTTAGCTGGTCTTATAAATTCATTAAAGTTAGTTAATAAGAATATATCTAATATTAAAATAGTCATAAATGGTGCTGGTTCCGCAGGAACTGCTATTTGTAAATTATTAATTTCATTTGGAGCATTAAATATTGTAATGTGTGATAAAGATGGAATAATTCATAAAGATAAGTATTATGAAAATAATTCAATGAATGAATTAGCATCATTTACTAATAAAGAAAATTTAAAAGGAAACTTGGCTGATGCATTAGTAAATTCTGATGTATTTATAGGTGTTTCTGCACCTAATTTAGTGACAAAAGAAATGGCTCTTACGATGAATAAAGACTCTATAATATTTGCAATGGCTAATCCTATTCCTGAAATTTTCCCTGATGTTGCAAAAGAAGCTGGAGTAAAAATAATTGGTACCGGAAGGTCTGACTTTCCTAATCAAGTTAATAATGTATTAGCTTTTCCTGGAATATTTAGAGGCTCTTTAGATGTTAGAGCTTGTGATATTAATGAAGATATGAAAATTGCAGCTGCTCATGCAATTGCAAATTCAGTAGATGAAAATCATCTTAATTTTGATTTTATATTACCAAAGGCTTTTGATTTAAGAGTCCAAAAAGCTGTTGCTGAAGCAGTTAAAAATGCTGCAATAAAGAGTGGTGTATCTAGAATATAACAATTTAATTTTATAAAGGGAGGTTTTTAAACTTCCCTTTATATTTACATATTCTTAGATTTATCCGAGCATTTCTCCATAGATTTTATTATAGCACTTCTAAATCCACTGTTTTCTAATTCAATTACAGCTTCTATTGTAGTACCACCAGGAGAGCATACCATATCTTTCAGTTCTGCGGGATGTTTTCCTGTTTCTAATGCTAATTTTGCTGAACCTAATATACTTTGCTCTGCCATTTTATATGCTTTATTTCTAGGTATACCAAGCTTTACAGCAGCATCTGCCATAGCCTCTATAAACATGAATACATATGCTGGGGATGAGCCGCATAAAGCTATAAATGCATCAAAATATTTTTCTTCTAAAATTTCATATTTACCAAAATTTTCAAACAAAGCGCATATAATTTCTAAATCCTTTTGTTCAATATTAGAATTAGGACATATTGCTGACATTCCCTCTCCAACTAATGCAGGTGTATTTGGCATAGTTCTTATAATTTTATACTCCTTATCTAACCATGATTCCATATCTTCTAATGTTATTCCAGCAGCTATAGAAATTATTACGGCATCACTTTTTATATGACTTTCTAATTCTTTTAAAATTTGCTTATATAGATTAGGTTTTACAGCTAAGAATAATATTTCTGCTACTTTTGCTACCTCTACATTATCAAGTACACAATTTACTTTAAATTCATTTATTATATTAACTCTTGATTCTTCACTTTTAGTTGATATAATAATGTTTTCCTTATTTATATTTGTTGAAGTAAGCAATCCCTTAAGCATTGCTTTTCCCATGTTTCCACAACCTATAAAACCTATACTTTTTTCCATTAACTTCACCTTCTTATAAAAATTCATTGTAAATAATTTTCTTAATTAATTATTATTTATAAAATTCCCCACTATACTCATAGGATAGCTTTTATTTAAATTCGCAAACTATTTATGAGGAGGGATAGTTATGAAAAATAATTTATTGCTCACAGATATAGAAAATAAAATAGATAATTTATTAGAGTTTAATCCTTTAATTGAAGATACAAAACCTATCATTAAATTAATAAATAAAGATAAATTTTATGATATTTATATTTCTCTTCGAGGTTTAACTAAGGAAGAAATTTTAATAAAATATGTAAATAACTTTCTTATTTTAAATCTCTCCTTAAAAAATAAATATAATAATAAAGTGAATTTTAAAAGAGCCTTTTACTTAAAAAATGTAGATATAGACAGAACAGAAAATATAGTTTGCGCTTAATTTAATTTACTTTAAAATTCCTAAAAGTTAAAAATTGAAATTAAATTATTTTTAATTCTTCATTTTTAAATGGCTGTCTTTTTGACAGCCATTTATTCTTTATAAACTAATTCTAAATTAGCAAATTTACTATGTGCACCTATCCATGCCATTTTTACTGTCCCAACTGGGCCATTTCTTTGCTTGGCAATTATACATTCTCCTATATTTTTTCTTCTGTTTCCTTATTGTAATATTCATCTCTATATAAGAACATAACAACGTCAGCATCCTGTTCTATTGATCCTGATTCTCTTAAGTCAGAAAGCATAGGTCTATGATCAGCTCTTTGCTCTGGCGCACGTGATAATTGAGATAAAGCAATTACAGGACATTCCATTTCCTTTGCTAATGCTTTTATAGATCTCGATATCTCTGAGACTTCTTGTTGTCTACTTTCACTTCCAGAACTACCACTCATAAGTTGTAAGTAGTCTATAAGAATCATATCTATACCATGTTCCATTTTAATTTTTCTACATTTAGATCTCATTTCCATTACACTTAAACCAGCTGTATCATCAATATAAATTTTAGCTTTTGATAAAGGTCCCGTTGCTCTTGCTATTCTTTCCCAATCATCGTCATCTAAATTACCAGTTCTAAGCTTTAGCATATCTACATTTGCTTCTGAACACAATAATTTATACGCCAACTGTTCCTTTGACATTTCCAGAGAAAATATAACTACACTTTTTCCTTCCCTTAAAGCTGCATTTTCAGCTATATTTAATGAAAATGTAGTTTTCCCCATAGATGGTCTTGCTGCAATAAGTACCATATCACCCTTTTGAAATCCTGATGTCTTTGCATCTAAATCTCTTATACCTGAACCAACACCTGTTATTGAGCCTTTATTATTAAATAGCCTTTCAATTTCTAAGAATCCTCTTTCTAGAACATTTGATAAAGCTTCATAATCATTTGATCCTTGTTTTTCTGCCAAATCAAAAATCTTTTTTTGTGCAAAATCTAACACATCATCCACTTTATTCTGTTTATTATAACTTTCTTCTATAATAGACGTAGATGATTTTATTAATTTTCTTAATAAAGATTTATCCTCTACTATTTTTATGTACGCCTCTAGATTAGCTGTAGTGATTACAGATGAACTTATTTCTGATATATATGTTACTCCACCAGCCTTATCTAACATATCTGTAGATTTTAAATATTCTAATAAGGTTACAAGGTCAACAGCCATATCCTGTGAAAACATTTCTCTAATGGCCTTAAATATAACCTTATGCCCATCTCTATAAAAATCTTCTTCATTTAATTTTTCTAAAGACTTAGCAATAGCACTTTTATCTATTATCATAGAACCAATTACAGATTGTTCTGCTTCTAAACTTTGAGGTAAACTCCTCATCATTGGTGCCTCCATATGTAACCTCCTTCCTCCTTTTAATATTATACATTATTATATCAAAGTTTTGTATTATTAAAAATAAAATTAAGCTTCCAAAAGGAAGCTTAATTTTATTTTTTAAAATACTATCTTCATTAGCTCTTCTATATTATCTATTGCTTTTACTTCTATATCACTTAAATCTAATGGAATTTCCTTTTCATTTGCTTTAGGAATAACTGCTAGCTTTATTCCCTTTCTTCTTGCTCCATATATCTTTTCAAATATTCCACCTACTGGTTTTATATTTCCTCTTAGCGATATTTCTCCTGTTATTGCTACATCTTGTCTTATAGGTTTTTCTAATAATGCACTTATTATTGCGATAGTAATTGCTGCTCCTGCTGATGGACCATCTATTCTTCCACCGCCAACAACATTTACATGTATATCATAATCCTTTATATCCTTATCAGTTATTCGCCTAATTACTGATGCAGCATTAAATACAGAGTCTTTTGCCATTGATCCTGCAGTATCATTAAATTTTATAGTTCCCATTCCTGGTTTCTTTGATTCAAAAGCAACTGCTTCTATTTCCAATGTTGATCCTATAAAGCCACTTACACCTAATCCATAAATATGCCCAACTTCATATTTATCCATATCTTCTATTATTTCATAAGGCACATATCTTCCTATAGAAATAACTTCTTCTACATCCTTAAGCTTAATTATATTATCATTTTCTTTTTTTGATGTATATAATGAATATCCATATGCATCCGCTAGTATATTAACAGCCTTTCTACCTTCTATAGTATATTGGCTTATAAATTCTGGAATACCATCTTCTAATATAACATTTAACTTTTTAGCAGCATTTTCAATTATACCTTTAATATCACTAGATGATAATGGTTCAAAGTAAACTTCAGTACATCTTGATCTTAAAGCTGGATTAATCTTACCTGGTTCCCTTGTGGTTGCTCCAATTAAAACAAAATCTGCTGGTGCTCCTTTTTCAAAAAGGTACTTTATATATTCGGGAGTATTTTCATCATCAGGATCATAATATGAAGATGAATATTCTACTCTTTTATCTTCTAATACCTTTAATAATTTATTTTGAAGAATTTCATCTAATTCACCAATTTCATCTATAAACAACACTCCACCATGAGCCTCTGTTACTAAACCTGTTTTAGGCTCTGGTACACCTATTTCGGCTAAATCCTTCTTGCTACCTTGATATATAGGATCATGAACAGAACCTAGAAGAGGATTTGTTATTTCTCTTGGGTCCCATCTTAATGTTGTTCCATCAACTTCAACAAATTTAGAATCCCCATCAAAAGGAGTAAACTGTAACTTCTTTGCTTCTTCTAATGCTAATCTAGCTGCTGAAGTTTTTCCTACCCCTGGTGGTCCATATAAAATTATATGTTGAGGGTATGGTGAGGACATTTTTGATATTAAAGATTTTATTGCTCTCTCCTGACCAACTATCTCCTCAAATGTTTCAGGCCTTAAAAGACTCATCACGTTCTTATTAATCTTTTTTGAATCTAAACTTTCCAATCTTTCTAGCTTTTTAGTAGTTTTAGCACTTTCAGGCCCTTTTTGCTTTTTTATTATAGATAACTTAATATCATCCATAAATTTATCTTGTCTTTCTTGAAGTGCCTTCTCAACTTGTGTTTCCACTTTATTTTGAACATACTTTCTAGCTATATTTTCTGATATATAATAAATTGTATCTTCTAATACACCTCTTAATTCCTCTTCATTAGGTACAGTTTTTACACCTTTCCCATCTGAAGCAATCACATTTACTGCATATACTCTTTCACATATATTAGTGGAATTTGCGTATTTTTGAAGCTTAAATCTTACTATTCTTGCTCTTACAGCTCCTTCGTCTAATACATTATTTAATATTTGATTTATAACATTTACTTGTGCATCTAAAGATAGTTCACTATCTAATATACTTTCTATATTTGTTTCGTCATAAGTCTTCAAACTTAGTCCTCCTTATGATTGCTGTACAATAACTTTAATCTTTGTTGATACTTCTGGATATAGTTTTAATTCTACATCATAAGATCCAGCAACCTTTATTGTATCCATAACTATTTTTTTCTTATCTATTGATAAATTAAAATTTTTGTTTATTAATTCGGCTACATCTTTACTTGTTATTGCACCAAATAATCTTCCACTCTCACCACTTTTAGCTTCAATCTTTATTTCTTTTCCTTTTAATTCAGCTGCTAATTTTTGAGCTGCTTCAATTTCAGCTAATTTTTTCTTTCTTTCATTTTCTTTTTTAGTATTTAATATATGAATATTATTATTATTTGCTTCCTCAGCTAATTTCCTTGGAAATAAAAAGTTTCTTGCATATCCATCTGATATATCAACGACGTCTCCCTTTTTTCCTAACTTTTTAACATCTTGTAATAAAATTACTTTCATGTTATTCACCCACCTTTAAATTTTTTTCTATTGATTGTTTTAATATTTTCATAGCACTCTCTATTGATATATTATTTAATTGAGCTCCTGCCATATTCATATGGCCTCCACCACCTATAGCTTCTAGTATAACTTGAACATTAACCTCTCCAATTGATCTACCACTAATAATTACATTATTATTAATTTCGGCTAATACAAAGCAAACATTTATTCCTGATATATTTAACAATTCATCAGCTGCTTTAGCTGCCATAAAACTCTTTTTTATTCTTTTAGGTGCAACTGCAATAGCTATACCCTTCTTTACTTCTGCTGATTTTATAGTATCTGCTATTATTAAATAATCTTCAAGATCATCCATAAACATTTTTTTAACTTCAATTGTATCAGCTCCAAGACCTCTTAAAAATGAAGCTGCATCAAAGGTTCTAACACCTGCCTTAAAGGAGAATCCTTTTGTATCCATGAATATTCCAGCTAATAATCCTTCTGATTCTAATCTTGATAAATTAGGCTTTTGAACCATATACTGAATGACTTCTGTAACCATTTCAGATGTGGATGATGCATAAACTTCTATGTAATTTAATATTGCACCTTCTACCATATCTGGACTTCTTCTATGATGGTCTATTATTATTTTTCTCTGAGACTTTTCTACTATATTTAAATCTAATACATAACCCTTATTATGAACATCTACTATTATAAGTAGTGTCTTTTCATTTATTTGTTCATATGCTTCTTCTACAGATATAAATAAATTATCATATCTAGGATCTTTTTTTAACTTCGATAGGAAATAATCAATTGCAGTAGTTTCATTACCTAATATAATATTACATGGCTTACCTAATTGTTTTACTACTGATGATATCCCCACAGATGAACCAAAACAATCCATGTCGGGGTTTTTGTGACCTAGAATAAAAACATTACTACTTTCATATATTAACTCTTTTAATGAATGAGATATAACTCTTGCTCTTACTCTTGTTCTTTTTTCTATTTCCCTTGTATTACCACCAAACATCTTTATTTTTTCGTTGCTTTTTACAACAACTTGGTCTCCGCCTCTTCCTAATGCTAACTCTTTTGCTGTAACTGCAAAAGCATTATTTTCAAGAGGACAGGTTCCACCTCTTCCAATTCCAATACTTAAGGTTACTTCAAATTTATTTCCTCTATCAATTTTAGATATCTCCTCTAATATAGAAAATTTATTATTTATTTCTTCATCTATATATCTATCTTGTACTGAAAGAACATATTTATTAGAGTCATATTTTGTTATCATAGCTTTAAGTCTTTGAGCATATAAGTTTATTGTTTTTTCTACTTCCGCCACAAGCATAGGCCTATCACTATCTATGGTAGTTTCTAAAGCTTCTGCTAAATTATCTACTTCTATAAGCATTATACTTTCTTTAGTATTTTCTATATTTTTTAAATTACTTATGTCATTAAAATAAACTATATATATTTCTTCATTTAAATCATACTTTTCTACTTTACTAGCATATACTTTATATAGAGAATCTAATATTTTTATTTTTTGATGTAAATCTTTATCACATGTCAGTAATCTGGATAAATTTAATCCTCTTGCTATACTAACTACATTTAATCCTATAGGATTTTCATTTGATATAAATTTTTGAAATTCTCTATTGCACCAAAAAATTTCACCTGATTCTTTTATTAATGCTACTGGAAATATTAAATTTAAAATATTTTTATTTATTTCATTATCAATACTTTCCTTAATTTTTTCAATAGAATCTTCACTTTTTTCTCTAACCATATATTCACTTACATTAAATATGATAAATATTATAAGTAATATTGTCCCTAAAAGGTACTTTTTATATAGTAAAATCCTAAACAAGCTCCTACAAATATAAGTGGTGTAATTATAGGCATAAAATCCTTAAGCCTTTTTCTAATTAAATCTTTCCATATCATAAAATTAATGGTGCTCCTTTAAATGTATTTGAAGCTTACTTAAACTTCTTCCATCCTTTTCATATTCATGTCCTTCAGCTATACCAACTTGTAATTTCTTTTTCATATCATCATCTACATCTTGACATGAATATCCTAATTTTTGCGCTAATACATATAATACAAGTATTGCACCTGATATACAATTTAAAATTGCGTTTTGAGCTACGTTGCTCCCTTTAGTAAGCAAATGATAGAACTCACCTATTATACATAATAAATTTGCTTTTAATTTTTCTATCATTTTTATATTAGCCATTATATTTAACTCATCTCTCTTCACCCTACTCACCCCTATACTAATACCCTGTATATATATTTTAATTATAATTTTATTTTATTGCAACAAATTATCATTTATTTTACAAATTTTGTAAGTAGTTGTTTTGCTTTGTATAATAAAAAACCCCTGATACGTCAGGGGCTTTTCTATATTACTCAGTTGTGAATGGTAATAATGCTATATTTCTTGATCTCTTTATAGCAGTTGTTAATTCTCTTTGGTGCTTAGCGCAAGTTCCAGAAATTCTTCTTGGTAATATCTTACCTCTTTCTGTTACGAACTTTCTTAGCTTAGTAATATCTTTATAATCTATTGCTTCAGCCTTTTCTACACAAAAAGCACATACTTTTCTCTTAGATCTTCTCATTTTTCCAGATCTCTTCATGTCTTTCATGCTAATTCCCTCCTTTTTATTAGACTATTAGAAAGGCATATCTCCATCATCTACCGGAGTCATGTCTTCCTCAAAATTCATTCCACCAAAATTACTTGATGAATTTGAATAATCAGAACCTGTATTTGAAGAGCCATATCCATTGTTATATGAATTTTGATCTCTTCCAGCACCACCATTGTTACCTGATCCAATAAACTCAAATGAATCTACAACTACATCAGTTGTATATCTTTTAGTTCCATCTTTAGCATCATAACTTCCTGTTCTAATGCTACCTGTAACTGCTAGTTGTCTGCCCTTTGTAAGATATTGTGCTATTGTTTCACCAGTTTTACCAAAAGCTATACAATTGATAAAATCAGTTTCGTCCTTTTTGAAAGGTCTTGTTACTGCTAAAGAAAATCTTGTTACAGCAGTACCACTACCAGCAGCAAAATTAAGCTCTGGATCTTTTGTTAGTCTTCCAATAAGTATAACCTTATTCATGACAATATCACCTCTTACGCTTCTTGTTTAACTATTATGTGTCTTAAAACACCATCAGTAATTCTGAATATTCTGTCTAATTCTTTAGGTAGTTCTGAATCAGCATTAAAGTTGATTAATGTATAGAAACCTTCGTTAACTTTTGCGATTTCATAAGCAAGCTTTCTTCTACCCCAAACGTCAACATTTTCTATAGTTCCTCCACCGTTTTCTATTACACCCTTAAATTTTTCGATAGCAGCTTTACAAGCTTCTTCGTCTAATGATGGGTGTAGTATGAATATAGTTTCGTACTTTCTCATCATTTTCACCTCCTCCCCTCGGACATTGGCTGTGCTTTACACAGCAGGGATTACAATTTAATATTGTATCATTATTCATTTTTTTTTGCAAGTTTAAATTAAAATTACTATAAATTTACTACCTTTTTAGCATCCTTTTGAAATTTGCTTCTTGGTAACATTATTATTCTTCCACATCCAGTACATTTTATTTTAATATCTGCTCCAAGCCTTATAACTTCAAATTGTTTACTTCCACATGGGTGCTGCTTCTTCATTTCTACTATATCACCTAAATCAAAAGTCTCTATCATTATTAAACCTCCAACCTTTTAATTCAATTTAATTTACTATCTTCCACTTACTATTTGAGTCTTTGGATATGGTATTTCTACTCCTGCTGAATCTAAAGCTTTTTTTATTTCTTTTCTTAGTTCTCTTTCCATCTTCCATTGAGATAACGGCCTAGACTTTCCAACTACTCTTATTGTAACACTTGATGCATTTAAAGATATCACACCTAAAACTTCAATATCTTCAGTAATTTCCTCTTTATTATTTTCTTTAAACTTTTCACACGTATTTTCAATTAACTTAATTGTATTATCTACATCTTCTTCGTATGCAATTTCTATATCTACCATAAATCTCATATTTCCTCTTGAATGATTAGTAACCTCTAAAACAGCTCCATTTGGTAATACATGAATATCTCCACTAAAATCTTTTAGTACTGTTGACCTAATCCCTATATTTTCAACAACACCACTGTAAGCACCTATCGTTACATAATCTCCAACTCCATATTGATCTTCAAATAGTATAAAAAAACCATTAATTATATCCTTCACCAGACTTTGTGCTCCTATACCAATAACAAATCCTACAGCACTTAAAACAGCCGCTGAAACCTTAAAGGTCTTTCCTATTACTATTGCTCCTGCTGAAAAATATACTATATATTTTAATGAGCTTTTAAGAATAGCTCCTACTGTAATAGCTTTTTGACTATTCATTGAAAAACTAAGTTTACTTTTTATTTGATTTTTTACAAATTTATCAATTATTTTATTTCCTATTTTTATTGCTAAGTACATTACTATAATTAAAAATATTATACTTATTGTTCTATTTAATATTAGCTCTGCAATACTTATAGTACTCTCCCAAGCCTTTTCCCAATCTACATTCAATATAATCTTACCATTATCACCTATTTTAGGACTTAGTATATTAGCAACTAAATTATGCATAAATCACCTCTAAAAATATTAAATAACTTCTTTAAAGCCATCTTTTTCCTTTATATATATGTCTTTATATTTTATTATATTTTTTAATATAATATAATCTATGTATTTTTTTCTTCTATTCTGATGCAAATTCCACAACTTTGAGTTATTGCAGTAGGCGTAGGCATCATTTTAAAAATCATGCCTTCTTGCTTTAAAATCTTTTCTGCTGTCATTGCATCAAGTGTATTTTTAAAAACTATAATATAATAATTCATAAAATCCCTCCATAGGTTAATAATTTACTTTAATTATATTATATATATGTTTTAATTAAGAATCTATATTATTGCTATATAAGTATTTAAAGAAATTTAAATACTTATATAGCAATTGAAACTTTATGTTTTTGAAAGAATATATCAATTTATATATATGTTTTACTTAATAATTAATATAGTGTAATAATTAATAAAAGTACAAAGTAATAAATTTACAAATCTATTTATTACTTTGTAAATAATATGAAAATATTTTATAATTTCAATATAAGTATTATATATTTAAACTAAAAGGAGTAACCTATGAGTATTTATTTAGATAACGCAAGTACAACTTTTCCTAAACCAGAAAGCGTTCCAAAGGCAATATATAACTTTTTAACGAATGTTGGAGGAAATCCTGGTCGCTCTAATCATGATAATGCCTTGCAAACAAATAGGATACTAGTTGAATCAAGAGAGGCTATAGCTCAATTTTTTAATTATAAATCAATAGAAAATGTAATTTTTACAAGCAATATTACTACTTCTCTTAATATTTTAATAAATAGTTCTCTTTCTTTAGGTGATCATGTTATAACATCTTCTATGGAGCATAACTCTGTATTAAGACCTTTATTTAACCTAAAAAATCAAGGTTTAATAGAATTAGATATAGTTTATGCAAATAAATTTGGATTTATATCTACTGAAGACTTAAAAAATACAATAAAATCTAACACAAAGATGATCGTAATTAATCATGCTTCTAATGTAATCGGTAGTATTCAACCTATAAAAGAAATTGGTGATATATGTAAAAATAATAATATATTCTTTGTGCTAGATACTGCTCAAAGTGCAGGTGTATTAGATATTGATTTTACAAGAATTAATTTAAGTGCATTAGCTTTTACTGGTCATAAGAGTTTATTTGGACCTCAAGGTATTGGTGGTTTTATAATTGATGATAACTTAAACAAATCTTGTAATCCTTATATTTTGGGTGGAACAGGCAGCCTTTCACACTCACTAACTCAACCTGATTTTTTACCCGATAAGTTTGAATCTGGTACGCTTAATATGCCTGGTATAGTAGGTCTTATGGAAGGTATAAAATTTATACGAAGTGAAGGTATTAATACTATATATAGTAAAAATAATTTTTTAAGAAATTATTTCATCGAAAAAATCAAAAATATTAATGGTGTAATTCTTTATGATGATAAATATAATAATAACTATACTTCTTGTATTTCATTTAATATAAAAGATATGGATACTGCTGAACTATCATTTACCTTGGATAGCGACTTTGGAATAAAAAATAGATCTGGATTACATTGTGCCCCTCTCGCACACAAAACCATAGGCAGTTTCCCCTCTGGTACTGTTAGGCTAAGTCTTAGTTATTTTAATACAAAAGAAGATATGGACTATACTATAAATGCTATTAATAAAATTTCTAAATTTAAATAGTAATGATGAATAGATACCTCTCTTATTGTCAATAATTTCAATAAGAGAGGTGTTTTTATGAATGATATAATTAAGGTAGACTCACTATTACCTAATTCTTATGTAGAAATTAAGGATTACTTATACAATAACTTAAAAGATATAGTTTTTTCAAATAGAGACATAATTTTTATCTGCATCGGTACTGATAGGTGTACTGGTGATTCCTTAGGACCATTAGTAGGATATAAATTAAAGAACATTTCTCAAAATAAGATTCATATTTATGGTTCTTTAGAAAATCCTGTTCACTCTAAAAATATAACTAATATAATTAATAAAATTAATTGTAACTTTAATAATCCATATATAGTTGCTATAGACTCATGTCTTGGAAAAATAAATAATATAGGCAAGGTATTTATAGATAAAAAACCCCTTTATCCTGGTTTAGCTGTAAATAAAAATCTACCTCCCATTGGTGATTTAAGTATAACTGGAATTGTTAATATTGGAGGAAGTTTTGAGTTCATAGTTTTACAAAATACTAGATTATATACAGTTATAACTTTAGCTGATTGCATATCTAAAGGAATAAATCATTTTATATTGAAAGTTTCAAGAGAAATGGAATATATTAATAAACCTTCTAAAATAAATTATTTGCAAAAAAATAAGAGTTTATAGCTAATCCCTATAACTCTTATTTTTTATTTATCTTTTATTTATTGCCTCATTTAAAACATAAGATTCTTCTTCTGATAATTCATATCTTGATATTCCTTTATCCACCGGCTTAGCATATGTAGTGCTATCTTGCCTTGAATAAATCCCTGTAATTAAAACTCCATCATTATATGAATCTAGTATAGCTATTGAAAAACTTAAATCACTACCTACGTCTGGAAAAGCTTTATATCTCATTATAGCTATTTTATTTACACAGCCCTTCATTTCTTCTTTTATAACTTCACATTTATTAAGAGCTTCATTTGAATTTTCTACAGCTTTATCAATTTCTTCTAATTTTAAATTTATAAGTTCTTCTAAATTTTTATTATTTACGCCTCTCATCATTTTCCTATACTTTTTTTCCATTTTATTCACTGATCTTATTAATGAAATTACTATTATGAAAAGTAATAATATTATAACTACTAAACCAATAGTAATAAATGATGAATTTTCATTTATTGTATTTAATATGCTTTCCAAATTAATACTCCTCTCTAGAATTTATAACTGGATTTTTTGAATAATTATAATGTTTCACGTGAAACATTACCTAATAATCTTTTATAAATGTTTCACGTGAAACATTTATAAATCCATTATCTCTAATATTCTTTGTAAATCCTCATTAGAATAATATTCTATTTCTATTTTTCCTTTGTTATTTTTATTACTTATATTTACTTTAGTTCCAAAATAATTTTGTAGTTTTTCAGTTACATCTTTATAATATGGATTTATCTCTCTTACTTTATCTTTTTGTTTTTTTTCTATATTTAAATATTTTATTAATTTTTCTAATTCTCTAACAGATAATTTTTCATCTATTACTTTCTGCGCTATTTCACATTGAATTTCTGGATCCTCTATAGCTAGAAGAGCTCTTCCATGCCCCTCTGTTATAACTTCATCAATTAAATATTGTTTTACTGTTTCAGAAAGATTGGTCAATCTTATTACATTACTAATTGCAACTCTTGATTTTCCTACTCTTTTGCTTAATTCTTCTTGTGTTAAATTAAACTCACTTAATAGTTTTTTATATGCCATAGCTTCTTCTATAGGATTCAAATCTTGTCTTTGAATATTTTCTATTAAAGATACTTCCAATATATCTTTTTCTGTTAACTCCATAACTATAGCAGGGACCTCTTTCAAGCCTAAAAACTTAGCTGCTCTCCATCTTCTCTCTCCAGCAACTATAATATAATAATCTCCTTTTTTATTTAATATAATAGGTTGAATTATTCCATGTTCTTTTATAGATTGTGCTAATTCAGCTATTTTTTCATTATCAAAAGATTTTCTTGGTTGTTCATCATTACTTTTAATTAAATTTAACGATATAATTGAAGTCTTATTTTCATCTTTGCTTGAATTATCATTAGGAATTAAAGCGCCTAGTCCTTTTCCTAATGCTGATTTTTTATTCATATTAATCACCTACTTATTATTGCCTATTTAAGAATTCTTTTGTTAAAGCTTTGTAAGATTCTGCACCCTTACATTTTTCATCATACAACATTATAGGTAATCCAAAACTCGGTGCTTCAGCTAATCTTATATTTCTTGATATTGTAGTTTTATAAACCTTATCATTAAAAAAGTTTTTTACTTCTTCAAAAACTTCATTACTTAAGTTAGTTCTATAATCGTACATTGTCATTACAACGCCTTCTATTTCAAGTTCCTTATTTAGTGACTTTTTAACTAATTGAATTGTATTTATAAGCTGCCCTACTCCCTCAAGTGCATAAAATTCACACTGAATTGGTATTAAGACTGATTCCACTGACGTTAAAGCATTTATAGTTAATACTCCAAGAGATGGTGGACAATCTATAAAAATAAAATCATAATCATTTTCAACTTCCTTGATCTTATTTGTTAAAATAGTTTCTCTATTTTCCTTACTTATCATTTCTACTTCAGCACCTGCTAGTTCCATTGTGGATGGAGCTATATATAAGTTTTGTACTAACTCACTTTTTAAAATTACTTCTCTTAGCGAAGTTTCAGAAGTTAATACATCATACATTGAAAATTCTAGATTTCTTTTATCTAGACCTAATCCGCTTGTTGTATTGCCTTGGGGATCTATATCTATTGTTAATACTTTATAACCTTCCATAGCTAGGTATGCACATAAATTTATATTTGTAGTAGTTTTCCCTACTCCACCCTTTTGATTGAATATACAAACTTTCTTCATATAAAAGCTCTATTTTAGAGCTTCACCCCCCTTCTCATATTAATATTATATATAGTTTTAGATAATATTAAAAGATTAACATAATAAAAATTGATTAAAATAATAACTTAATTTAAATTTAGCAAAAAAATAAGTATATTCTTACTAATTTAAAGAATATACTTATTTAAAAATTTATTTTTTGGGTATAGACACTGTAATTTGTATAAATTCATCTTCATCTTTAAATTTATACTCTGCTGGTATATTAAACTTATCAAATACTTGCTTTATAGTATTAACATATAATTTTGCTGGAAAAACACTTTTTATCTTTTTATTTTTATTATTATTTAATTCTTCTCCAGCTAATTTTAGTAACTCTTT
>NZ_ASRV01000153.1 GCF_000401215.1 Clostridium sartagoforme AAU1
ATTATTTAATTCTTCTCCAGCTAATTTTAGTAACTCTTTATTAACTGCTTCTTCTGTTGATTTGACATTAAGAGAATTTTTAATTATCTTTTCTATAACTTTTAATTGTAATTCCTCATTTGGTAGAGATAATAAAGCTCTTGCGTGCCTTTCTGTTAATTTATTCTCTATACAAAGCTTTCTTACATTAGAACTAAGTTTCAATAATCTTAATTTATTAGCTATAGTTGATTGCTTTTTACCCATTCGTTTTGCTAATTCATCTTGAGTAAATTTATGATCATTTATAAGATTATAATAAGCTTCTGCTTCTTCTATAAAATTCAAATCTTCTCTTTGTAAATTTTCTAATAATGCAATTTCAGCAGATTGTGTATCTGTAATTTCTATAATATTACATGGTACATCTTCTAACTCTGCCATCCTAGCTGCTCTCCATCTTCTTTCTCCTGCAACTAGTTCAAAGTTTTCTCCTCTTCTTCTCACAGTAATTGGTTGAATTATTCCATGCTCCTTTATAGATTGAGATAACTCTTCTAATGCCTCTTCATTAAAAAATCTTCTAGGCTGATAAGTATTTGGAAATATTTTATTTACACTTATGTTAGTAATTTCTCTTTTCATATGCACCCAATCATCCCCTATTTCTCTAAATTACCATTTTATTCAATAAATTAAAAATTCTATTTTCTTGTCTAAATTCCTTCTTTTTATTCCTTATTATTATAAGACAAATTCGCTTAGTATAAATTAATTATTTACAAATCCATCTATATATCTCAGAAAAAATTATTAATCGACTATTTTTATTAAAATATATTGTAGAATATTCTATTTTATTGGTTTTTTATTTACTGTTCCAGCTTTTCTTGGATATATTTTAGGACACTTATTTATCTTTTTTACTTCTACTATATTATGTTTTAAATCTGAGTCCTCTATATTTACTTCAATTATATCTATTAATTCTCCTCCTAGGGTAGCTATGGCCTTATTCCCCTCTTTAAGTTCCTCTTCTATTGCAGGGCCCTTTAAGGCAACAAAATATCCATTAATCTTTACATATGGTAAACATAGTTCTGATAATACTGCCATATTAGCTACAGCTCTTGATGTTGCAACATCAAATTTTTCTCTCAATTCTGGTGTTCTTGAGCCATCTTCAGCTCTTGAATGAATTGTTGTAACATTTTTCAACTCTAAAGTATCTATAACTATATTTAAAAAGTTTATTCTTTTGTTTAATGAGTCTAATAATGTTACTTCTACACTTGGATTCATTATTGCTATAGGTAATCCTGGAAATCCAGCTCCTGTTCCTACATCTATTATAGTTTTTGCCCCTTTTATTGATTTTGATTTAAAAGCCTTAATGCAATCAATAAAATGCTTTTTTATAACCTCTTCATCTTGTGTTATTGCTGTAAGATTTACTTTTTCATTCCATTCTTGAAGTAGTTTCATGTATTTTATAAATTGATTGTATTGATGCTCTGATAATTCTAATCCTACTTCTAATGATGCATCTTTCATTAATTGAAAATATTCCATGCTTTCCTCCACATAAATTTATTTCTTATGTTGATGTTCTAAATAAATTAATAAAACAGATATATCTGCTGGTGATACTCCTGAAATTCTTGATGCTTGCCCTATACTTATAGGTCTTACATTAGATAATTTCTGAATAGCTTCAGTTCTTAACCCTTTAACATTTTTATAATCTAAATCTTCAGGAATTAATTTTTTTTCAAATTTCTTAAATTGTTTAACTTGCTCTAATTGACTTTCTATATATCCTTCATATTTAGTAATTATATTTATTTGTTCTCCTATGTCATCCTTATATTCTGGTCTATCTATATCTAAATCCTTTAAAATAAAATAATCTAATTCAGGTCTCTTAATAAGTTCATAAAAACTAATTGGTTTTTTAAGCTCAGTAGATCCTAAAGAAATCAAAAAGTCATTTACTTCTTTTTTATTAGTTATTTGTAAACTTTTTAATCTCTCTATTTCACTTTCTATACTATTTTTTCTTTTTAGGAACTTTTGGTATCTTGCCTCTGTTGCAAGACCTACATTATATCCTATTTCAGTTAGTCTAAAATCTGCATTGTCTTGTCTTAATAATAACCTATATTCAGCTCTTGAAGTCATCATTCTATATGGCTCATTAGTACCCTTGGTAACTAAATCATCAATGAGAACTCCTATATATCCATCAGATCTTGTTAATATCATAGGCTCTTTATCTTTAATCTTTAAAGCTGCATTTATTCCTGCTACTATGCCTTGTGCAGCAGCCTCTTCATATCCTGAACTACCATTTAGCTGTCCTGCTCCATATAATCCATCAAAATCTTTAAATTCTAGTGTTGGTTTTAATTGAGTTGGATCAATTGAATCATATTCTATTGCATATGCTGTTCTCATTATTTCTACATTCTCTAAGCCTGGCACAGTTTTTAACATTTGTATTTGTACATCCTCTGGAAGTGATGAAGACATTCCTCCGATATACATTTCTTCAGTATCTTCGCCTTCGGGCTCTATAAATAACTGATGTCTTTCCCTATCTGGGAATCTCATAACTTTATCTTCTATTGATGGGCAATATCTAGGCCCTACTCCCTCAATTAATCCATTATACATTGGTGATCTTGAAATATTTTCTCTAATTACATCATGAGTTTCTTCGCTTGTATAAGTTAACCAACAAGATACTTGTTCTCTTGAGATATCTCCACTTATAAATGAAAATGGAATTATTTTTTCATCACCTGGTTGTTCTATCATTTTTGAAAAATCTACTGATTTCTTATTTATTCTTGCTGGAGTACCTGTTTTAAATCTTCTTAATGATATTCCTAAATCTATTAATGATTGTGATAATTCATTTGCTGCTGATAATCCATTAGGGCCACTATTATATGTTACATCACCTATTATTATTCTAGCTCTTAAATAAGTCCCAGTTGTTAATATAACTGCTTTGCAACTAAAATATCCACCATTTTTAGTTAGAACTCCTCTAACTTTTCCATCTATAACATCTACTTCTATAACTTCAAGTTGTCTTAAACTAAGATTCTCTTGATTTTCTAAAACATTTTTCATTCTACTTTGGTATTTTTTCTTATCTGCCTGAGCTCTTAATGAATGAACTGCTGGTCCCTTTGATGTATTAAGCATTCTTGATTGTATATATGTATTATCTATATTAATTCCCATTTCTCCGCCCAAAGCATCAATTTCTCTTACTAAATGACCTTTTGCAGTTCCTCCTATATTAGGATTACACGGCATCATAGCTACAGAATCGAGATTAGTAGTACAAATCAATGTTTTTAATCCCATTCTCGCTGTTGATAATGCCGCTTCACATCCTGCATGACCGGCCCCTACGACTACTACATCGTATTCTCCCGCATTATATTTCATCTTTATTTCTCCTACTTTCCACAACAAAATTCCTTAAATATTTTATTAACTAAATCCTCTTCCAATTCAGAACCTGTAATTTCTCCTAATGCTTTTAATGCTGCAGTAACATATATAGAAATTAAATCAAGAAACTCATTATTCTTAACTCTTATAAGCGCATTATCACAATTTTCCTTGGCTCTTATTAATGCTTGCTTATGTCGTGAATTGGATATGATTAAGCTTTCGCTATCTATTTTACCATTAAAGAACATATTCTTAATCTCATTTTTTAATCCATCTATTCCAATATCTTCTTTAGCTGAAATTTTTATTATATTTTTAAAATCCGATAATATTGTATTATCTAATTTATTTTCTAAATCAATTTTATTTAATAAAATTATTGATTTTTTATCTTTTATAGTTCCTATTATTTCAATATCTTCTTTATCTAAACTTCTAGATGAATCTAATACTAATAAAACTAAATCTGCTTCATTTATCTTTTCTCTGGATTTTTCAACCCCAATTTTTTCAACTATATCTTCTGTATCTCTTATTCCTGCTGTGTCTATAATTTTTACTGGTATTCCATCTAAATTTATATATTCTTCTATCACATCTCTAGTTGTACCAGCAATATCTGTAACTATAGCTCTCTTTTCCTTTAAAAGTACATTCAATAAAGATGATTTTCCAACATTAGGTTTACCTACTATAGCTAAACTTAATCCGTCTCTTATTATTCTTCCTTCATCAGCTCCCTTTAAAAGCTTATTTATAATTTCATAAGCTTCCTCAAGACTCTCTTTAACTCTTATAGGAATAGCTGGGTCAACTTCTTCATCATCCTCCGTGAAGTCAACAGCATATTCTATTAAAGCTAAAACATTTAATAAATATTCTCTAAGCTTATTTATTTTTTGTGATAGAGATCCCGTACTTTGCATCAATGCAGATTTCATTGCTAATTCTGTTTTAGCTGTTATTAAATCCATAACTGCTTCTGCTTGCGATAAATCTATACGCCCATTTAAAAAGGCTCTCTTTGTAAATTCACCTGGCTCAGCAAGTCTTGCTCCTGCCTTGATTGTCATCTCTAAAACCTTATTTGTTGATGTGACTCCACCATGACAATTTATTTCCACAGTATCTTCAGCCGTAAAACTTTTTGGCCCTTTCATATAACTTATTATTACTTCATCTATTAAATCCTTTGTATCTATATCAACTATATGACCATATTTCATAGTATAAGTCTTCATATCCCTTATATCTTTTCCGTTCTTGGCATTAAATATCTTAGATACTATATCTAAAGCTTTATCTCCTGATACTCTTATAATAGCAATTCCACCTTCTCCAATTGCTGTTGATATAGCACAAATTGTATCAAATTCTTTCATGTCTATCCTCCTTATAAAAAAATCCATTGTGGATTTTTACTTTATTTATTCATTAGCAAAATTTAATTATCATTATTTATATTATATCCCAAATTAACTAATATTCATTTTACAAAACTATTGAAATTAAGTCAAAAAAATAAAGGGTAGGAAGGCCAATTGGCCTCCATACCCATTTACTTCTTTATGTCTACAACAATTCTTCTGTGAGGCTCATCACCTTCACTAAATGTATATACATATTCATTATCTTGTAAAGCAGAATGTATTACTCTTCTTTCATAAGGATTCATTGGTTCTAGTTTATAAGGTCTTCTAGTTTTTCTAACTTTATATGCAGTTTTTTCTGCAACTCTTTTTAAGGTTTCTTCTCTTTTTTTTCTGTAATTTTCAGTATCTAAAACTACTTTTTTATAAGGAATATCGTGTTCTTTATTAACAACTAATGATGATAAGTATTGTAAGGAGTCTAATGTCTCTCCTCTATATCCAATTATTAAACCCATCTTTGGACCATTTAAGTCTATATAAATAACATCATCAACTTCTCTAATTTTTATTTCTGATTGTACTCTCATATTATCAAGAATAGATCTTAAAAATACTCTTACTTCTTCCTTATAATCTCTTTTGACTTTTACTAATATTTTAGCAGGTTTTGTCCCTATAATATTCAAAAATCCTTTAGAGCCTTCATCTAGAACCTCATATTCAATTTTATCCTCTGTGAGCTTCAATTCTTTTAATGCATTATTTAATGCTTCATTTATGGTTTTACCTGTCATTTCTAATATTTTCATACCCTATTCACCACCTAGTAAATACTAAATATAATAAATCTTAATTTTTTTTCTTAGTCTTTGGCGTTGCTTTTTTGGCATTTTGAATAGTCTTTAAGTTTGCCTCTTCCTCTTTAGCTTCTTTTTTCTTTTTATATGGTAAGTAATTTAAGAAGTAAGTTTGTGCTAATTGAATAGCTCCACCAATTATCCAGTAAATAACTAGAATTGATTTAAAATTGATTGCCATTACTCCCATCATACCTGCCATCATAATATTCATACTTCCCATATTCATAGGACTATTATCATTTTTAGGCATTGACTTAGTTAAAAGTAAGCTTGGTAAATATGTGCTTAAAAATGCTAATACAGGTAATATGAAATATCTATCTTTTTCAAATACATCTATTATCCATAAAAATGATGGATTTACTACTAAGCTTTTATCTATATTATAGAAAACATAGTATAAAGCAAATAGTATTGGTAATGGTAATAATGTTGGAAGACACCCTCCAAACATACTTACATTATTTTCTTTCATACATTTTGAATATTCAGCTTGCATCTTTTGGGGATCATTTGCATATTTCTTTTGTATTGCATTTAATTCCGGTTGAATTTCCTGCATCCTCGCATTTGATCTGTTAGCTTTTATATTTAATGGAAGTATTAACAATCTAATTATTAAAGTAAATATTGTAATTGTTAGTACATATGAAGCACCACTTGGTTCCATGTTAAATACTGATAAAATAAAACCATGAAGTCCATCAAATATAATAGTCAAGAAATTTGTTATTGGTTGTAAGAATTTCATCATCTTTTATGCCTAACCTCCTTATTTTACAGGATCATACCCACCCTTTGCGAATGGATGACACCTTAGAATTCTCTTTATAGCTAAAAAACCACCCTTTATTGCCCCATATTTATTAATAGCATCTATTGCATATTGAGAACATGTAGGAACATAAATACATGTTGGTGGTCTCATTGGTGAGATATATTTTCTATATAAATATATAGTTTTTAGCATTACTTTTTTCATTATTTATATAATCCTGCCTTTAAAAAAAGTTTTTTCATTGATTCTTCAACATCAAAGAAACTTTTATCCTTTATAGCACTTCGTGCTACAAATACAAAATCATACCCCTTTTTAATATCTTTTTCATTTAGTCTATAGCTTTCAGTTATCAATCGTTTACTTCTACTTCGTACTACACTATTGCCTACTTTTTTACTTACAGAAATTCCTACCTTATTATAAGGAAGCTTATCCTCTGTTTTATTTTTCTTATTATTAAAAATATATAAAACTAAAAGATTATTAGCTAGCGACCTTCCCCGTCTATATACTAATTTAAATTCATTATTCTTTCTTAATCTGTACACCATTGGAACTTCTATACTCCTTTTTTTTCCGCTATTGCAGAAAAAAGGCCACTATTTGCGGCCCTTATGCTGTTAATTTTTTTCTACCTTTTTGTCTTCTTCTTTTAAGAACAGTTCTTCCTGATGAAGTTTTCATTCTCTTTCTGAATCCATGTTCCTTTTTTCTTTGTCTTTTTTTTGGTTGGTATGTCATGAACATTTCACTACACCCCCTTCGAATTCTAAATTTCTATAGTAAAAACTATAATTCCTAATTTTAAATTTACCTTATTATTATATATATATCACGATTTTATGTCAATACACTATAATTTTCAAATTCTGTTGATAAATATAAATATATTAACATATAAATTTGTGGATAACTTCTTGAATACTCTATTTAACTTATGTTATTATTAATAATGAATGTGAATAGTTTTATTTATACGACAACTTATCCACAGGTGTGGATTAAATTGTGCATAACTTGTTTGCTTTTTCTTTATTACTTATCTATTTATACCTATTTTTAGCGTAAATATTACTTTTATACCATGTTAATAATGTGTAAATTTGTACATACTTATACTGTGGATAATTTTTTTATGTTTATAACATCAACATAATTATTAACATGTGAATATTTTTATTATTAGTTATCAACAATCATTTTCATATGTTAATAACTATGTTTATACTATGTTATTAATTATTTAATAACTTTTAAAATTTTTTTTATGGAGGATATAAAATGAATAATGATCTTAAATCATTATGGGAAAAAACATTAAATATAATTAAAGGTGAAATGAGTGAAGTTAGTTTTAATACATGGATTAAAAGTTGCGAACCTATTTCTATATCTTCCAATATAATAAAAATCAGTGTGCCCAATTCCTTCACTCAAGATATATTGGAAAAAAGATATAAGGATTTGGTTGTAAATTCTATAGAAGCTGCTTGTTCTAAAGTATATAATGTAGAATTTATAGTTGCATCTGATATTCAGGAATCTGAAGATAAGGAAGAAAAAATCTCAAAGATAGATAATAAATCATCATCTATTATCGTAAACGATGAAATGTCTAGTACTTTAAATCCTAAGTACACATTTGATTCATTTGTTATTGGTAATAGTAATAGATTTGCTCATGCTGCGTCCTTGGCAGTAGCTGAATCTCCAGCTAAAGCATATAATCCCTTATTCATTTATGGTGGAGTTGGTCTTGGTAAAACTCACTTAATGCATGCTATAGGACACTATGTTTTACAAAACAATACTACTGCTAAAGTTGTATATGTTTCTTCAGAAAAATTTACTAATGAACTTATTAATGCAATAAGGGATGATAAAAATGAAGAGTTTAGAAATAAATATAGAAGTGTTGATATCTTACTTATAGATGATATCCAATTTATAGCTGGCAAAGAAAGAACTCAGGAAGAATTTTTCCATACATTTAATGAATTACATGATGCAAATAAACAAATAATTCTATCGTCTGATAGGCCACCAAAAGAAATACCAACTTTGGAAGATAGATTACGTTCTAGGTTTGAATGGGGCTTAATTGCTGATATTCAAGCACCAGACTTTGAGACTAGAATGGCTATACTAAAAAAGAAAGCTGATGTCGAGAAATTAAATGTAGCAAATGAAGTTATGGTTTATATTGCAACAAAAATTAAGTCTAATATTAGAGAACTAGAAGGAGCATTGATTAGAATAGTGGCATATTCCTCTCTTACAAATAGACCTATTACAGTGGAATTAGCAAGCGAAGCTCTTAAAGATATAATATCAAATAAACAAAATAAAAATGTAACTATAGATGTTATACAAGATGTTGTTGCTGGATATTTTAATCTTAGAATAGAAGACTTAAAATCTCAAAGAAGAACTAGAAATATAGCCTATCCAAGACAAATTGCAATGTATTTAAGTAGAAAATTAACAGATATGTCTTTACCGAAAATAGGAGAGGAATTTGGAGGAAGAGATCATACTACTGTTATACATGCATATGAGAAAATCTCTGATAGCTTAAATACTGATGAAAGTCTACAACACACAGTAAATGATATAACAAAAAAGCTAACTCAAAATTAATCAACAACTGTACATAAATATATTTAATTATTTGTGGATAACTCTTAAAAACAATATCGTCTGTTAGTACTGTGGATAAGATACGTAATTTTTGCTTCACTTATCCACACTATTTTTTTATAAACAATTTAGACAATTCAATGGTTAGGGGTACTTATTAACATACTCACAGCCCCTACTACTACTATTATTAATTTATATCTTATATATTTATCTATATCTATACATCTTATATGTATATAACTTAAGGAGGTTTTTATATGATATTTATTTGTGAAAAACAAAAAATACAAGAAGGTATATCAATAACAAGTAAGGCTATAACAGGAAAAACAACTATGCCTATATTAGAAGGAATCTATATAGATGCAAAAAGGAAGGATTAACATTAATAGGATCTGATATGGATGTATCTATAGAAACAAAGGTTGAAGCAGATATTCTTGAGGAAGGAAAGATAGTAATAGATGCAAAGATTTTTGGAGAAATTATAAGAAAGCTACCAAATTCAGATATAAAAATAGAAACTTTAGAAAATGACATAATTCAAATTACATGTGAAAAATCAGTGTTTAACCTAGTTTACATGAATGCTGAAGATTATCCAGCTATACCAAATATAAATGAAAATTTATCAGCTGAAGTTCCTCAGAATATACTAAAAAATATGATAAAAGGAACATCTTTTGCTATAGCTCAAGACGAAACTAGACCAATACTTCAAGGAATATTATTTGAAGTGAATAATAAAAATTTAAACTTAGTAGCTTTAGATGGATATAGATTAGCTATAAGAAATGAGTTTTTAGATAATGATAATAATCTAGAAGTTGTAATACCTGGAAAAACATTAAATGAAGTTTCAAAAATATTAGAAGATACATCTGATATAGTAAAAATAACATTTACAAATAATCATATATTATTTAATTTAAATAATACAAAAATTATTTCAAGATTATTAGAAGGTAAATTTGTAAATTATTCGTCTTTATTACCTCAAGAGCATAAAATATTAGTTGATGTAAATAAACAACAATTACAAAATTGTATAGAGAGAGCATCTTTAATGGCTAAGGATAGTAATAGCAATTTAATAAAACTAGATGTTCAAGAGGATACAATGATAATAACATCCAATTCTCAATTGGGAAAGGTTAGGGAGGAATTGAATATAAACTTGCAAGGAGAATCTATACAAATTGCATTTAATTCTAGATATCTTTTGGATGTATTAAAAAACATGGATGATGATGAAGTTAAATTAGAAATGACATCAAGTGTTAGCCCTTGCGTAATAAAGGGTAAGAATATAGATAATTCAAAATATCTTGTTTTACCAGTAAGGCTTATAAGATAGAAAGGAGAAAATGCATAAAATATGAATAAAAATGCATTGAATTGGAAATGAATGAAGTTAAAATAAATACAGAATTTATAAAATTGGATTCCTTTTTGAAGTGGTGTGGAGTTGCATCTTTAGGATCAGAAGCGAAAATGTATATTTTAGATGAGATGGTAAAGGTTAATAATGAAATTTGTACTCAAAGAGGAAAGAAAATTAAAAAGGGTGATATAGTAGAATTCGATGGTGAAGAGTATAAAGTTATTTAAGAACTATATTGCATTTACTATTACCTTAACAATTACTTTTATTCTTTTTATATGTTATAATTAAAATAGGTGTTAAAAATGTATATTAAAAGACTTCAAATGTTAAATTATAGAAATTATAAATCTTTAAATATAACACTTGGTAAAAATGTAAATGTATTTATGGGAGATAATGCTCAAGGTAAAACCAATATTCTTGAAGCAATTTATTATTGTGCATTTTCTAAATCACACAGAACTTCCAAAGATAGAGATTTAATAAATTGGAATTCAGATAGTGCATATATAAGTTTACTTGTAGGTAAAGATAGGCTTGATAAGAATATTGATATAAATATATTAAAGGATGGGAAAAAAGCAATAAAGATAAATAAAATTAAGGTGTCTAAAATAGGAGAATTATTTGGAAACTTTAATGTTGTTATGTTTTCACCAGAAGATTTAAAGATTATAAAAGATTCACCAGGAATAAGAAGAAAATTTATAGACATGGAGTTATGTCAACTAAACCCTAAATATTACTATAATTTAGTTCAATATAACAAAATTTTAAATGAACGTAATGTTATTTTAAAAAATAGGAATCTAGATAAGGAAATTTTAGATATATATGATATTCAATTAGCAAATTATGGGCATCATATAGTTATAGATAGAATTAATTATATTAATAAATTAAACTTTTATGGTAAAGATGTACATAGAGAAATATCTTCAGGAAAAGAAAATATAGAATTTAGATATATAAGTACAATAAAGGAATTGGAAAATATAAAAGTTAACTTCTATGAAACATTAAAGAAAAATAGGAAGAAAGATATTGAAAAGGGAATTACGAGCATTGGCCCTCATAGGGATGATTTTATTGTTCTTATTAATGATATAGATACAAAAAGTTTTGGATCTCAAGGACAACAAAGAAGCGCAGTTCTTACAATGAAATTTTCATCTTTAAAAATAATAAAGGAAATTACATCAGAATATCCAGTATTATTATTAGATGATGTTTTATCAGAGTTAGATTTTAATAGAAAGAGGTACATTTTAAGTACCATTGGGGAGATTCAAACTATAATAACATGTACGGGAATCGAGGATATAACTAATTATTTAGATAATACATCCAGATTATTTAAGGTCAAAGATGGAGAAATCCTAAATTAAGGGAGGAATTCTTATGTTTTTACATTTAGGAGAAAATGTAGTTGTTCCAGTTAAAGATGTGATTGGAATATTTGATTTACAAACTACAATGTATAGTTCTGACACAAGTGCTTTTTTAAGAATGGCGGAGGAAGATGGGTTTGTAGAGAGGATTTCTAAAGAAAAACCAAAATCTTTTGTTATAGCTGAAGTTAATAAAATGAGTAAAATTTACTTATCTCCAATTTCCTCTTCAACTTTAACAAAAAGAACTAATATAGATTATAATCCATAATTCCAATTTTAAATCTTCATGTGATTATAATAAAATTTAATTTAAGGAGGAGATTATATTGGAAAATAACAGACAAAGTTATGATGAAAATCAAATTCAGGTTTTAGAAGGTTTAGAGGCTGTTAGAAAAAGACCTGGAATGTATATAGGTAGTACCAGTTCAAGAGGATTACATCATCTTGTTTATGAAATAGTTGATAACAGTATAGATGAAGCTTTGGCTGGATTTTGTACAGATATATCAGTTACCATTAATGCAGATAACTCAATAACAGTAATAGATAATGGAAGAGGAATGCCTACTGGAATACATCCTAAAATGGGGAAATCAACAGTAGAAGTTATAATGACAGTTCTTCATGCTGGAGGAAAATTCGGTGGTGGAGGATACAAGGTATCAGGAGGACTTCACGGTGTTGGAGCATCAGTTGTTAATGCTCTTTCAGAATGGTGTGAAGTAACGGTATGTAGAGAAGGCGAGATTTGGAAACAAAAGTATTCTAGAGGAGCAGTTGTAACTGACTTATGTAAGATAGGAACAACTGATAAACAAGGAACTACAGTATCGTTCAAGCCAGACACTGAAATATTTGAAGAAGTAGAATATGATTTTGATATATTAGCTAATAGATTGAGAGAATTAGCATTTTTAAATAAGGGAATTAAAATTATATTAGAAGATAAAAGAGAAGAAGGAAAAGTGGAACATTATTTCTATGAAGGTGGTATAAAGGAATTTGTAGCATACCTAAATAGAAATAAAGAAGTATTGCATGGAGAACCTATTTATGTTGAAGGAGAAAGAGATGGAATAATAGCTGAAGTAGCACTTCAATATAATGATAGTTATACTGAAAATCTGTATTCTTTTGCTAATAATATAGATACAATAGAAGGTGGTACTCACTTATCAGGATTTAAAACCTCTTTAACAAGAGTTATAAATGATTATGGTAAAAAATTTAATCATTTAAAAGAAAATGATAAAAATTTATCTGGTGATGATATTAGAGAAGGATTAACAGCTGTAGTCTCCATAAAGATATCCGACCCTCAATTTGAAGGACAAACAAAAACTAAGTTAGGAAACTCTGAAGTTAGAGGTGTTGTGGATTCAATAGTAGGAGAAGGTGTATCTATATTCTTAGAAGAAAACCCTAATATTGGGAAAATAATAATAGAAAAGGCTTTGATGGCAGCAAGAGCAAGAGATGCAGCAAGAAAGGCAAGAGAGTTAACAAGAAAATCAGTATTAGAGCGTTCATCATTACCAGGGAAATTAGCTGATTGTTCATCTAAAGATCCTTTAGAGTGTGAAATTTATATAGTAGAGGGAGACTCGGCAGGGGGATCAGCTAAGCAAGGAAGAAATAGAAGATTCCAAGCTATATTACCATTGAGAGGTAAAATATTAAATGTTGAAAAACAAAGATTGGATAGAATATTAACAGCAGATTCTATAAAATCAATGGTTACAGCATTTGGTGCTGGAATTGGTGAAGACTTCGATGAAGAAAGATTAAGATATAACAGAATAATAATAATGACAGATGCTGACGTAGATGGAGCTCATATAAGAACTTTACTGTTAACATTCTTCTTTAGATATATGAGAGGATTAATAGAAGGAGGACACGTTTATATAGCTCAGCCACCGCTTTATCAAGTAAAGAAAAATAAAAAGGAGTACTATGTTTATTCTGATTCAGAACTTGAAAAGTTATTAGGTGATATCGGTGGAAAAGATAATGCAACTAATATACAAAGATATAAAGGTCTTGGAGAAATGAATGCAACTCAATTATGGGACACAACTATGGACCCGGAAAAGAGAATACTTTTAAAAGCAACAATAGAGGATGCGATAGCAGCTGACGAAATATTCACTATATTGATGGGGGATAAAGTAGAACCAAGAAGAGAGTTTATTCAAAAAAATGCAAAGAAAGTAAGTAACTTAGATGTTTAGTACTAAAACGAGGTGAGGTACATGGATTTAAACGAGGGAAAAGTTATTCCTATAGATATAAATAAAGAAATGAAGAGATGCTATATTGATTATGCAATGAGTGTTATTGTAGGTCGTGCATTACCTGATGTTAGAGATGGATTAAAGCCAGTTCATAGAAGAATACTACATTCTATGAATGAGCTTGGAATTACGCCAGATAAAAGTTATAGAAAATGTGCAAGAATAGTTGGAGAAGTTTTAGGTAAGTATCATCCACATGGAGATACATCAGTTTATGATGCACTAGTAAGATTAGCTCAAGATTTCTCAATGAGATATATGCTTGTTGATGGTCATGGAAACTTTGGTTCTGTAGATGGGGATAGTGCAGCAGCAATGAGATATACAGAAGCAAGAATGAATAAAATTGCATCTGAAATGCTAAGAGATATAAATAAAGATACAGTTGACTTTATACCAAACTTTGATGGTGAAGAAAGAGAACCGGTTGTATTACCATCAAGGTATCCAAATCTTTTAGTAAATGGATCATCTGGGATAGCTGTAGGTATGGCTACAAATATTCCTCCACATAACTTAGGGGAAGTAATAGATGGAACAATAATGCTTATAGATAATCCAGAAACAACATCCTTAGAATTAATGACTGTCATTAAAGGGCCTGACTTTCCTACAGGTGCTACAATTATGGGGAAATCAGGAATAAGAGCAGCATATGAGACTGGAAAAGGTAGAGTTATAGTAAGGGCAAATGCAGAAATTGAAGAAGAGAATGGAAGACATAAAATAATTGTTACAGAAATACCATATCAAGTTAACAAAGCTAAGTTAATAGAGAATATAGCTGACTTAGTAAAAGATAAAAAAATAACCGGAATATCAGACTTAAGAGATGAATCTGATAGAGAAGGTATGAGAATAGTAATAGAATTAAAGAGAGATGCTAATCCAAGTGTAGTATTAAATCTTCTATATAAGCATACAAAAATGCAAGATACATTTGGAATTATAATGTTAGCTTTAGTTAATAATGAACCATTAGTATTAAACCTTAAACAAGTATTAAGTAATTATATACAATTCCAAAAAGAAGTATTAACCAGAAGAACTGTATTTGAATTAAATAAAGCAGAAGCAAGAGCACATATACTAGAAGGTTTAAGAATAGCCCTTGATAATATTGATGAAGTTATAAAAATAATAAGATCATCTAAAACAACAGAAATAGCTAAAAATACATTAATAGATAGATTTGGATTAAGTGAAAAGCAAGCTCAGGCAATCCTAGAAATGAGATTAAGAAGATTAACAGGATTGGAAAGAGACAAAATAGAAGAAGAATTTGAAGAGTTGATGAAGTTAATAGATTATTTAAATTCTATATTAGCAAGTGAAGAAAAACTTTTATCAGTAATAAAAGAAGAGTTATTAGAAATTAAGAATAAATATAATGATCCAAGAAGGACTAAGATAGAAAAAGTAGTTAATGAAATAGATATAGAGGATCTTATACAGGAAGAAGAAGTAGTAGTTACATTAACACATTCAGGATATATAAAGAGAATATCTGCAGATACATATTCTGCACAAAGAAGAGGGGGAAGAGGAATACAAGCAATGTCTACTAAAGAAGATGACTTTGTAGAACATGTAAATATTACTTCAACCCACTCAGATGTTTTATTCTTTACGAATAAGGGAAGAGTTTATAAGCTAAGAGCATATGAAATACCTGATGCGGGAAGAACGGCTAAAGGTACTAATATAATAAATCTTATAGCAATAGAGCAAGATGAAAGAATAGAAACAGTACTTACAATAAGAGATGATGTAAGTGAAGGATTCTTATTTATGGGAACTAAGCAAGGAATAGTAAAGAAGACTCCACTTTCAGAGTTCAAGAATCTTAGAAAAAATGGATTAATAGCCATAAACCTAAGAGATGGAGATGAACTTTTAAAGGTTAAGGTTACTCGTGGAGACGCAGATATAATAATAGTTACACAAGATGGTAATGCTATTAGATTTAATGAAAAAGACGTAAGATCTATGGGTAGAACTGCATCAGGAGTAAGATCTATTAATCTAAGAGAAGATGATATTGCAGTATGTATGGATATCGCTGTAGAAGGAGAAGATTTACTTGTTATTAGTGAAAATGGTTTTGGAAAGAGAACTCCTATAACAGAATATAAGAGACAAAAAAGAGGCGGAACAGGTTTAATAACATACAAACTATCAGAGAAGACAGGTAAGGTTATAGGTGCAACTGTATGTAAGATAGATGATGAGCTTATGTTAATAAATACAAGTGGAGTAGCAATAAGAATAAATGTCTCAGGAATATCAGTTACAAGCAGATCTGCAATGGGTGTAACTCTTATGAGAACATCAGAAGAGGAAAAAATAGCAGCAATTGCTAAAATATCAGGAACTGGTGAGGATAAAGAAGATCAAATAACTATAGATGAAAATAGAATAGATGATGAAATAAAGAGTGAAATAGCAGTGGTAGATGATTCAGATAATAGTTTAAAGGATTTATTAGATATATCAGAAGACGAAGAATCAAAAGATGATGAATAAATGAGAAACCATAAGTAGATATAAAGATTTAAAAATAATAAATTGCAATTATCAATATATAGGTAATTGCAATTTTTTATATGAATAAATTAAAAAAGAATAAAAAATAATAGAAATAAGCTATATTATAACGTAATCTTATCCAGGCGTATCAATAATAGTATAAACTAAAAAAAATAGAAAAATGGAGTAAATAAAAATAAATTTGAAAAATAAATACATATATATATAACTATATTAAATTTAAATGATAAGATAGATTCTGTCGCTAAGATATGTGACAAAATAAGTCAAAAAACTTTTAAG
>NZ_ASRV01000154.1 GCF_000401215.1 Clostridium sartagoforme AAU1
TCCCCGGGGGTGCTTGCATCTTCGATTATGCCCGGGGGTGCTTGTGGGGTGCGTTGCATCCCACTTGCTACTACTGCTGATATAAATTATTCCCAAATCGCTAAAACGATTCTTCACATCTTCAAGAATCTGGTGGGTATGTGTTTCGTTTAAGATAAACTCAAAGCGCTCCTGTCCAAACTGCTTGACCATCTCCACAAAGGCGTTTGCTGTAAAAGTGTAATGCTGGGTAGAAACACAGAATCTTTGTTTTTTTGGAAGATTTGTAATAAATTTATCCTCCAGCAAATCCATCTGTTGAATCACCTGACGGGCATATCCCAGAAACTCCATACCCTCTTTTGTTAAAGCAATTCCTGTTCTGCTTCTCGAAAAAATTTCGAATTTTACTTCCTTCTCTATTTCCTTAATTGCATTGGATAAACTGGGCTGGGAAATAAATAGACGCTTAGCTGCCTCCGTAATAGACCCTGTTTCTGCAACCGCAATCATATATTTTAAATATTGTAAAGTCATAGTAATACCCTCTCATCTATCTTTTCTACTTTCACTTCAAATTCCTAGCAAATATAGTCCATAGTACAGTCAGAAATGCCATAGGTGATTTTTCAATTGATCCAATAATATCCTCCCTTTCTTTACTCCTACTATACAAAAAAAGTACGGTTACAACCACCAACTATGACGCAATTATCAGTTGCATTATTGTTGCATTTGAAAAAGTTCAGGTTTGGAGCTATAGGATTATATAGATAATCTTTGGACAAAATTGCTCTACTGCCCGATAAATTCCTATTTATCTTATTCATTCTTAATTTGGAATTTGTCTGTCTATTTATTAATTAAAAAAATACCCGTAATACATAGAGCAACACCCATTGCCTTCTTTATTGTGATTCCCTCTTTAAACAATAGTGCACCAAAAATAAGAAGAATGATTGCTATACACATATTTGCTATCAATGAGCCTTTGCTGATTTCCCAACCACCACGATACATAAGAATATAACCACCTTCAACCCCAACCACAACTAATCCTAATAGAATATTTGATATACTGATTTTTGTAACTTCCGTAGTAAAATAGTCTTTTGAAGTACCTAGAAATGCAAGAGCACTTATTAAACAAGCAACTCCATACGTTATAAACAGACCAATAAATGTATTGGTTGTATTTGAAATATTCTTACTGATTAAATGATAGCAAACATTACATATAATTACCACAAAAAGTGGCACGAGATAACTTACATTCATTTACCTATGTCCTCCAAATTCTTTTTCATCCAAATATGCAGACAATCCTCCTCGAAATAGGCAACACCTTGCTTTGTGTAGCCTTGATTTTCATAAAACCCTACAACTCGTACCTGCCCTAACAGCATTACACTTTTTCCACCATCTCGCCTGATATTATCTTCTGCAGCATTAAGTATTCTTTCCCCAATTTTTTTCCTCGCCATTCTTTAACAACAGCTATTCTTCCTATAACAAATGATTGTTTTTTGCTATTAAAGTAAATTCTGCATGTTGCAATTGGCTGTTCTCTTTCATACGCAATCATATGCTTAGCAATGCCATCAATTTCATCAAACTCTTCAACAAATCTTTGCTCTTTTACAAAGACCTCGCTTCTTATTTTTCCAGCTTCTTCTGGTAAGTAGTTATACTCTTTTATTATCATTTTGACCTCCTTCAAAACAAAAGGCATCCGAAAGCTAACCTTATAGTGTGAAAACACACCGTACCTACGGTTGGCTTTTGGATGCCTTATAATGCAATCATCCGGTGATGAAAGCATAAACTCTTATTTACTTTTCATATAAATTATATCTAACAAGATATTACAAGTCAACGACAAATTCCTATTTATTATCCTTAATCCATCTAAGTAGATATGGTCTATCGTTATTTGCTCCAGGTTTTTCAAACCATTCAGAACACAGATAATATTCCTCACCAAAGATATTTAGGATTGGCTTTGCCATATACCTAACTGGACGAATAGCATACTGTGATTTTTTTGCTAATAATGGATATTGCAAATCAAAAATTTCTTTTGAATAATCTTTGGTTTGCATTAAAGCAATAATTTCTACAGGGATTCGCTCGCTTTCTAAAATTGGTGGTAACGCAGTTCTTGCAATTTCAGCTACCTTTAGATTTTCATATCCTGAAATAATATCATCAGCACTTTGTGCTATTTTTTCTTCTCTTATTTTAGGCTCTTTGGGTATTGTAATAGTTTTAACTTGCCTTTTATCAAACAGATTAAATAATTGCAATCCACGCATAAATAGTTCTGAAGTATCTGAAGCATTATTTGAAACCTGTGTCACTGGCATCAATATTTCATTATTAAAGCTTTCATTTGCCAAAATATGCACATCATATTCAAGCCCCATGTTTTTGAGTACACCATTAATATCATCTACTGTAGCCATAAGATCGTTGTAAACAGAAGGATTTATTTTAGGTGAGGCAAAAACAATATCACCATATGGAATATTAAAACACCCTAAGATACACATTGCAGTTCTGATGCATTTTTTCACAACACGTGAAACCGTTTCTTCTCTTGAACCGTAGTTAAGTCCACCTTCGTGAAAAGCAATATCTACAGCATAAATATGAGCACCATTTTCATCAAAGGATATTCCTACAGCATCAGCCTCGCTTTGAGAAATCAACTGTTCAAGAGAATTGTTTTTAAATATATCATAACTATACTTTGATGAAAATAAGTCATTAGCTTTATTCATCAGTTCTGCAATAATATCCTTGTTTTGAAAGGACCATTCAGGCGAAACTGTCCAGTTCAATTGTATGAGCTGACAATTTTTAATGTGTTTAAGCCAAGATAATATAAGGGATTCCCCCATCTCAATCTTCATAATCTCACCTTTCCATAATTCTTCGGGAACTTTTCTTTTCCAAGAAGCCATAAATACTTATCTATTTCCTTTAGGTTAAATTGCTCTAAACCATAATATCTTTGAAACTCAATTAATATCCTTTTAAATATTACATAGTCTTTTAAATCCTCACTTTTGAATTCATAAAAGTTATCTTCATCCCTAAAATACTTGAGCAGAGTATCAACAAAGCTATCGTAAATAGGAAAATCAAGTGGCTTGTGATGGCTGCAGTATTTCGTAGCAAAGGAATAGAAATTTATTATATTCCCATTATCCATTTCAATTTTTGCGATATCCCCTACAAGGGTTATATCTCCATTATTTAATCTTTCATCGATATTTAAGGATATAATATGTTTAGCAACTTTATAGGCTGCAAAGATATTAGTGCTGTAAAAATCATTTAGCGTAGAAACTTTTACAAGAACATCTTCCATTAAAACATTAGAAGGATATGTTACAATGAATAATTTATCTAATGCTTCTTCTTGGAATTTATAGTTTTCTAAGTTATCCCATTGTTTAAGATACCTTATTACTTCATCTTCACTTGGTTTTGGTATGTCTGCTCTACTTTTAGTTTTTCTCAGTATTCTTGTAACTACTTCCTTTTCTCCTTTTCCAGCACTTAAACTTGCAGTATTTCCAGTAACATATTCTTTTAATAATTTGATATTACGGCAATATGTATAAGAATCTGATTTAGGATTTTTTCTTCCCTTATCTGAAAAGTGTTCCATCAGTTTTGTTCTATATCTTTCAATGCCGTCTTCACTAGATAGCACTTCAATTGGCTCTATACCTAAACTTTCCCTAAAAATATAAAAAGCCTCACTACAAATTATATCTTTATAAGATAAATGCTTGTAATTAGTATTTAAAAACTCCTTAAATCCTGCCTTTAATGCAGTCAAATCATCAATTTCAATATCCTTATCAATCATCTTTACCCCTCACTTTATCAACCCCAATTAATCTATGCCCTCCAATTCTTCTCTCATTAAATCTATTGGATGAACATAATTTAAAGAGCCACACATCAACGTATTGTTAACCCATTTATTAAGTTCAATAAGATTAATATTTTCACTTGGCAAATACTCTTCTATCTTCCACGATATACTTATATCAAAATCTTTCATTTGCCCCAAAACACTGCGGTCATGTGTCTTTGTATAATCTACATCTCCACATTTAGTTATATACTTATCTACTGTATCCTCTGGAAACCCCTCTGCTAAAAAGGTTTCTCTAATTGCATCAAGCACAACTTTACCAAATCTCTTAAAATGCTCCATCTTTATGCCATAAAGCACAATACAGTACCTAGTCTTATTATTCATAAGAATAACACCTTTTCTTCTATCGAACACAAATAAGTTAGCATGCCACTCATAAAAGGAACCTGCATTTGCAGCATTATATAGGTTTATCTTTATTTTCATTGCATCTGCAAGCTTTTTTGTACATTCTATAATCATAACATCACCCTATACTTCTGTTGCTTGGAAGAAGTTTTTTCTATGGCTTGAATCTTACCATTTGTTTTATTTACATAATTTAAAAATAATGTCCCAAGTAATAATCTATCATTTCGTGGTATTCTGTTCCACTCGTAGCCTTTAAATAAGTCTTTTACTAAAAATATTTCAGCATCCATAAGGTTTTCTGCTTCTTTAATTGCTATCTCCAGTAATTCATTTACATCAATCATGTTAATTCTCCTTAACAATCATAATAACAACATTGTTGACATTATTATATAACTTCCAATCTTTAGAAGTCAAACTATTCATACAGAATCTGTAACAAAAAAACACCCCATAGGCTTCTAAGAACCTAAAGGGTGATATACTCTCATTGATTTTTTAAATCTCCACATCCACGCTTGTGCCTGACTTGAATTCCACCGAGAACTTTTTCTCATAAACCGTTACCTTTTCAACCATTCGCCTCACAAGAGATTCATCGTATTCTTCTATCTGCTCCGTCTGTTCTGCAAGAAACTCCTGCATCTCGGCAATTCGTTCTTTCAAGCCTTCTCTTTCCGCATTCTCTGCCATAGCATTCTGCTTTAGTTCTCTCAGACGGTCTATCTCATCAGCAAGGTCATTATAATCCTTTTTAGCATTTGCTCGTTTTAAAAGCTCCTTTTGCAATTCTTCCAGCTTGGTATTGATGCTTTCCATAGAATTTTCATCTTCTAAAGCAAGTACAGATGCAATATTCTGCTCTAAAGCTACAAGCATATCATCCTTGCCTCCAAGTGCCATATTGATGGCTTTTACTACAGCCTCTTGTAGTTCCGTTTCCTGAACCGTTGGGGAGTCACAGTAGCTTGAACCATGTTCCACTCGGGTGACACATCGCCAAACAAAGGAACGCTTACCTCTTATAAATGATAATATAAGAATGCAAGTAAATGATCATATAATAATGTACAAATTAGTTTGAATAAATTATAATTACTCAAGATTTATTGGGGATAATTATGATTATAAAAACTAATATTTATTCAGAACTTAAAATTAATACTTTAGAAGATCTTCATAAATTAAAGCCGATTATGGAGGTAAACAATTTGAAAGTAAATAAAAGCCAAATAGCTAGAGAACTTGGAGTTGATCCTCGAACAGTAGGCAAATATTTAAATGGATATGTGAAACCTACCACTAGAAACTGCAAATCTAAAATAGAAGCTTTTGAGCCTATTATAAAAGAGCTTCTTAGCAAAGATTCAATTCAAGTATTTTATTATAAGCGCATTTTATGGCAATATCTTAAAGATAATCATGGACTAGATTGTGCACAATCTTCATTTAGAAGATACATCTCTAATCACTCAGAATTTAATGAGTACTTTAATAATAGGAAAAAGGGGCATATATCCACTACTTCGCCTATGAGGTATGAAACTGAGAAAGGAAAACAAGCACAATTGGATTGGAAAGAAAATATAGAATTTGTTTTAACTACAGGTGAAGTTATTAATATAAATGTTTTTTGTATTAATCCTTTCATACTCAAGGTTTAGAGTATATAAATTATCTATTGATAAAACACAAGACGTATTACTTTCCTTTTTAGATGAATCATTTGAAACATTTGGTGGAGTACCTAAAGAATTACTTTTTGATAATATGAAAACTGTTATGGATGAAGCTAGAACTAATTATTCTAAAGGAAAAGTAAATAATAAATTTCAACAATTTGCAGATGACTATGGATTTAAGGTTCGTCCCTGCATAGCAGGAAGACCGAATACAAAAGCTAAAGTTGAAGCTCCTATGAAACTATTAGATGAAATAAGAGCATATAATGGAACCTTAGATTATGAAGGTTTACATAAACTCATTTCAGATTTAAACAATAGAATTAATAGTACATGCCATACATCAACTGGCAAAATACCTATATTGCACTTAAAAAAAGAAAAAGATTCCTTATCTGAACTGCCTAAAGAGCAGATAAGAAATCACTACAAAATAATCACCACAAGTGTTAAAGTAAATCGTCAAAGCATGATTTCATATAAATCAAACCAATATTCTGTACCACCAGAATATATAGACAAAAAACTAAAACTTCAAGTTTATGATGATCAACTACATGTGTATTATAACACAAATTTAGTTGCTATTCATAAAATACAAAATCAAAAATTAAATTATCATGCAGACCATTATGCTGAAATTAGTGCTTTAACATTTAATAAAAATTCATATGAAATGATAGAAATAGCAAGAAATAATCTGAAAATGATAGGAGAAGTATACCAAAATGAATAGTCCATATACACAACTTATAAATAATTTAGAATATTTGAAAATGAAGCAAATGATTACTCATTTGGACGAAGTTATTGATTTTACAACAAAAAATAATCTATCTTTTGTTGATGCTCTTATTAAACTTACAGCTCATGAAATTGACTGTAAAGAAGCAAATATGATTAAATCTATGGTTAAGGTTGGAGCTTTTCCACATCAAAAAGAAATTAAAGATTTTGACTTTAATTTTCAACCTGGAATTAATAAAGATCAAATATTAGACTTTTTAACACTGCGTTTTTTAGAATCACAAGAAAACATTGTATTTTTAGGTTCTAGTGGAGTTGGTAAAACACATCTTGCGACTTCCATAGGAATCGCGGCTGCGAAGCGACGTTACAGTACTTATTTCATTAAGTGCAATGATTTATTACAACAGCTAAAGCGAGCAAATCTAGAAAATAGATTAGATGCTAGACTTAAGCACTTTAGTAAATATAAGCTTCTTATTATTGATGAATTAGGTTATTTACCTATAGATAAAGAAGATTCAAAATTATTCTTCCAATTAATCGACATGAGATATGAAAAGAAAAGTACCATCTTAACTACCAACATAAATTTTAATTCTTGGGATGATATTTTTTATGAAGCTGTTATAGCTAGTGCTATTTTAGATAGAGTTTTACATCACGCTCATGTCGTTACAATTAATGGTAACTCTTATAGATTGAAAGATCATTTTAAGCAAGAAGAAGATTAAAAAACTACATTCTTAAATGATCAAAAAGTTACATTTCTAGCTTGACATTTATATGAAGGGGGTGTTTTTTCCTATCTTCATAAGCAAATATGCAAAACACAAACCTTTACGCAAATGTCCCCAGTTCTGCGTAAAAGTTAGATCCCCTAACGCAAAAATTCCCCCAAACCTAAGTCTGAGGGAACATAAAACACACTTCAATATTTACTTAAAATCCTTCAAAGCCTTTGATATCAGTCTATTTCTTAACTAGCTTTACAACTGTCTCAGCAGTAGATTGCTAACAATCAAGCTTCACTTTGTTCGCTTTCTTTGGCAATCCTTGCATGGGTAGTTTTAAACGGCTTACTTCGTCTCTTCGGTCCTTGTAAGTCGAACAACTACCTCAGCAGTAGATTGCTTCTAATCAAGCTTCACTTTGTTCGCTTTCTTTGGCAATCCTTGCATGGGTAGTTGTAAACGGCTTACTTCGTCTCTTCGGTCCTCGTAAGTCGAACAACTACCTCAGCATGTGGTGTATTAGGAAACATATCTTTAACTGTGCTTTGTATAACTTTGTATCCTGCATCTATTAGATCCTTTAAGTTTTCTACTAAGGTTTTAGGGTTGCATGATACATAAATTATTTCCTTGGCATTAAATTTAATTACGTATTCTAATGCTTTTGGATGTACACCGCTTCTTGGTGGATCTAGTATTATAATATCTGGTTTATCTTTAACTGTTTTTATTATTTCTGTAACATCTCCTGCTAGGAATTCACAATTGTCTAAATTGTTTAGTTTGGCATTTTCTTTGGCTGCTTCTACTGCTTCTTCTATAAGTTCTATTCCTATTACTTTTTTAGCATTTGATGCAGCAATTTGCCCTATTGTTCCTGTACCACAGTAAAGGTCAAATACTACCTTATCATTGGATTCTCCCATAAAATCTCTAACTATACTATAAAGGCTTTCTGCCCCTTTTGTATTAGTTTGGAAGAATGAAAATGGTGATATTTTAAATTGTAAACCTAATAAGTTTTCTGTTATATAATCTTTACCAAATAACAAATTTACTTTTTCTGGTATTACAGCATCAGAAAAGGAATTATTTTCAGTATGTAATATAGATACTAATTTTCCTTTATAATCTTGTGCTTTTAGTATTTCTACATATTCTGTTAAGTCAAAATCTATTTGTGTTGTTGTAACTATATTAACCATTAATTCACCAGTGTTTATTGCTTTTCTTATAACTAGGTGTCTTAAGTAACCTTCTCTTTTCATAACTCTATAATAAGGCAACTCTTTATCTTTAAAATAATTAACAGTTTCTCTTATTATAGTTCTAAAATCTTCATCAACTATTAAGCACTTATCAACAGTTATAATCCCAAAGGATTTTCCTTTCATGTGCATGCCTAAAGTTAATTCTCCACCCTTTTCAAAATCTCCAAAGGTGAATTCCATCTTATTTCTATATTCCCACTGTTCTTTACTACCTACAACACCTAGGTAGTCTCCCATAGGTATATTGGCATCACTAAATAAAGATTTAACTTCTTCACTTAATAAATTTATTTGTTTATCATAAGTTAAGTTTTGTGATGTACATCCACCACAAACTCCAAAGTATTCACAAGGAGCATCTATCTCATAATCTGCTCTTTCATCTACTGACATAAGCTTTAGCTCTGCAAAGTTTTCTCTCTTTTTCTTTACTCTTCCACTTACTAATTGTCCCGGAAAAGCACCTTTTACATATATGATTTTTCCTTCTAGAGTACCTACTCCAACAGATGGGAATTCTGTTTTATCTATTCTGACTTGTACTGTACTTCCTTTTCTCATGCTATCTCCTAATTAAAGTTTATTTTAATATTGTCTTTTTTCCTATAGTTCCTTTAAGCTTTGTTGATTCACAAATTGGAGTATAAAGTATATTTGCTATAACATACATTATTAAAAACATTGGTTGTCTTGATACAATATAAAATCCTGTTAATTTTAATATTCCATCAAATAATAGTAGCAAACCTAGTGCAAGTGCTAATGATATTATTTGATCCATAGTAGTAGCTAAAACTCTTTTTATAAATTTAACTACTTTCCCATCTTGATCTTTTACTATTCCATCCTCATGCTTTTCTACAATTGTGTCTTCATCTACAGCATCAATTATCTTGTTATCTTTAATATAATTACCTGCTTCTTCTTTATTTGCCTCTCCAACTTCTACTTCATTATTAACCATTTCTACTTCTTCTTTATCTACCAATTTTATATCCTCCTAAATTATAAATTAAATATGTACTATTTCTTAAAATCATATTTCTTAGAGTCTAATTTGTACAATAAGAAATCATCCTTTATTGTTATAGTTTCTACTAACCCATTTAAATTTGTTTCTATAGTTCCGTCTGCATTTTTATTTATAATTATATCTTTTATTTGGCTATCTAATTCTGAATAATCTCTTTCAGGATTGTTAGTCATAGCCTCTGAAAATTCTGCTATGGAAGTTTCTTCAAAGTTAAATTTATCTTCTGTTTTTATCTGATTCACATCTAGTTTAAAGCCTATTTTTAAATTTAAGCTTCCACTAGCCATATCTTCTCCATACATTTTAAATCCATAGTACATACTTTCCATTCTATTTGGTTCTGGATTTAAATTATCTACATATATGTTATTATCATTTATTGTTTCTCCATTTGATTCTTTAACTTTTTCTTCTTTTGAATATTCTAAGTCATAAAATCTAGCCACATCTTCTATTCTTGTACTAATTTCACTGTTTAGTACAGATACTTGATCCTTTGTATAATCACTTGCCCATTCACCTTCGCCTATAAATACCTTTTCTTCAACTTTTACTGGTTCTTTAGTTTCACTCACTTCTTGCTTCTTTGAATTACCACAAGAAACTAATGATGCTGCCATTATTCCAGAAACTAATATTAGTAAAACCTTTTTTAACATATTAATCCCCCCTAGGATCTTTTTTTATTGTCTTTTGTATGTTTTCCTAAATTCATTTTATTATAACATTAAAGAAATTATTTTAAAAGTCTCTGTCACATAACTGCCACATACTAAACAGTTCACAATTCACAATTAACAATTCACAATTTATTATAGACTTTTACATAAAAATAGAGCTGATTTAAGCCAGCTCATATTTAAAGTTATAATTAAAAATACTTTATAAATTTTATATTTATTTTACTACTTGTGATACTATTATTGCTATTCCAATTAAAGCTCCAGCCAAGAAAATTGCTACTGCAACATTCCCCTTTTCAAGTTCTTTATTAAAATCAGCTGGTATAATTGCATCAAATATTTTGTATCCAACTACTAAAACTAATATTCCAACTGCTCCAAATAACAAACTTAATCCTAGATTCATAATGGTGTTTAAAAATATATCCATTCCCTTCTTCCCCCTTTATCATAGATAATTATATAATTAATTTTATCACAAATATTATTTCTATAATATAGTAGCCTCTAAATTTTATATATTATACTTTAATTTGATCCTTCATCTTTTCAAAGGTTTTTTCTCCTATCCCATCTATATTTTTAATTTCTTCTATTGAGTTAAATCCTCCATTTTTTTCTCTATATTGAATTATGCCTTTAGCTTTAACTTCTCCTATTCCACTTATTTTTTGAAGCTCTTCTAAAGTTGCAGTATTAATGTTTATTACTTCATCTTCATTTGCTTGTACTGAATTAGATATGTCTCCAGTTCCAAGATTGCTTCCTACATTTAGAGAATCATTTTTATTGGGTATTATTATTAGTTGATTTGCTTTTAGCTTATCCGCTCTATTAATTTTATCTATATTAGCTTCGCTAGTCAGTCCTCCTGCTTTATTTATTAAATCTCTAATAATGCTCCCTTCACTAATCTCATATACATCTGGTTTTATTACTTCCCCTTTTATTTCAACAAATATATTTTTATTAGTTGCATTAGCTACTGACTTTTCTTCATTATTTGAAGCTACTTCGGATTTGGTATTAACTTCAATACTATTTTCATTTTTATAAACATCATCTTCTTCATCTACAAAAATATCTTTCATATATTCATCCTTAAAAACCTTAGATTTATTTTTCCCATATAAAATGAAGGATGTAGTTATACATAAAAATACAATTAATAATAAAATTATATTTCTTTTAGTTACAATTTTTTCTATTCTTTTATCCATAAAACACCTCTAATTGATAAATACTCATTTTAATTATTAACTTTTTATTAAAATTTTAACTATTTTTATTCTAAATATTTATAAATTATAGAATGATGTCTTTATTTCTGTTAAAATATTTTTATCTATTGTAATAAATATATTGTGGGAGATTTAATATGGTAAATTTTATAAAGAGACTATTCCTATCCACTGTATTAGTAAGTAGTATTTTTACTGTTGCCGTAAAAGCTACTGAATTGCCTCCAGTCTTTTCTGAGGGTGCAGTATTGATGGATGGAAGAACAGGTAAGGTTATTTATTCTAAAAACGAGCATACTCAATATGAGCCTGCCTCAACAACTAAGGTTATGACTGCATTAGTAGTTCTTGAAAATACTAAATTAACAGATAAAGTCACAATTGGTGAGAAGCCAACCTTAGTTGATGGATCTGCTATTGGTATAGCTAAAGGGGAAGTTTATACCATTGAAGAACTTATGCTTGGACTTTTATTAGAATCTGGAAACGATTGTGCTGAAGCATTAGCTGAACATGTCGCTGGGTCTAATGAAGAGTTTGCAAAACTTATGAATGCTAAAGCTAAAGAATTAGGCGCTTTAGATACAAATTTCAAAAATCCTAGTGGGTTACATGAGGATGGTCATATTACTACAGCTTATGATTTAGCCCTAATAATGAAAGCTGCATATCAAAATGAAGATTATGTGAGAATTGCACAAACCGAATCTCACAAATATGTTAATCATCCCTTTTCTGATGGTAGTGAAAAATGGGCTACAAATAGAAATCAGTTATTTAACGAATATACACCTTATTACTATCAATATGCTTATGTTGGTAAAAATGGATATACTCCAGAAGCCAATCATACATATACAGCTACAGCAATGAAAGATGGACAATTCTTAGTATCTGCCTTCTTAAATGCTACTGATAAGGATAATTTTTATACAAATATAGGGCCATTATTTGATTATGGCTTTGATAATTTTGAAACTATAAAACTTATAAATAAAAATGATGTACTTGATACATATAAAATTAATGATGAGATTTCTATTCCTTTACTTGCTAAAGATGATTTATATTATACAAAATCTAAAGCTGAAAAGATTCCTTCATACACTATAGACTATTTAAAAAAGGACATTAGTAAGCAAAGTATCTCTAAGGGAGAAAATCTTTTTAAAGCTAAAATAAATGTTAATGGCGAAACAATTTCCTCAGTTGACTTAATTAGTGGTGCTGATAGAGAATATAATACTAAAATTAAGATGGAAGAAAAATTTTCTTCTTTTATTAATACCCCTAGTAGCATTGTAGTTATTGTTGCAGTATTAATTGTTTTGTTTATTCTTATTCGCTACATAATATTATCAATACGAAGAAAAAATATTAGAAAAAATCGTCCTAGTTTTAAATAAATTCTTTTTAAAAAGAGTATGCTAAAATAATTTTTTAGCATACTCTTTTTTTATTTTTCTTTTAGATATTCTATTAATTTCGCTATATCTTCTGGAATATTAGCTCTAAGCTTTAATTCTTTTTTAGTTCTTGGGGATTTAAAGTCTAAACCATATGCATGAAGTGCTTGCCTACTTATAATTTCTCCGTCTTCTTCATTCCCATATAGTGTATCTCCCCAAATTGGATGACCTAATGAACTTAAATGAACCCTTATTTGATGAGTTCTTCCTGTTTCTAATAAACATTCAACTAAATCCGAATCCTTAAATCTTTCTATGACTTTATAATGAGTTATACTTCTTTGCCCTCTTTCATCAATAACTCTTCTTATAGTCCCTTCTTCTTCTGGTCTATATATTGGCAAATCTATAGTTCCTTCTTCTTTAGCCATATGTCCATGAACTACTGTAAGGTATCTTTTTTCAATATTATTTAAAGTCATTTCTTTAGATAACTCCATATGTGCATATTGATTTTTAGCTACTATAATAAGCCCAGAGGTATCCATATCTAGTCTACTTACTAATCTAACTATACATTTTTGGTTACTTTCCTTAAAATAGTACATCAAAGCATTAGCTAAAGTACCACTTTGATATCTTTTAGTTGGATGGACTACCATATTGGGACTTTTGTTAACTACTATTATATCTTCATCTTCATATATAATATCTATTGGTATATTTTCAGGGTCTATATTTTGTGTTTCTTCTTTAACTAAATCAATTAATACTTTTTCATTACTTTTTAGTATATAGTTCATTTTTACAGATTTATTATCTACGAAAATTCTCTTATCTATTGATGCACTTCTAATTAGCCTAGAAGATAATCCTAGTTCCTCTTTTAAAAATTCTCTGATTTTTCTTCCTTCAAATTCTTTTGAAACAACTTTTTTTATAGTACTCATTTTTCCTCCTATTGAAAAGGAGCTGTCGCACAATTCTACCTTTTACATAAATAGCTTTCTGCGACAGCCCTGTTTAGTTTCCAAATAAGTTATAGTCTTTACCTAAAACTATTACAGCATCATATTCTTTATACTCAGACTTACTTATCTTTCCAGACTTTTCAATGCCAATATCATTTTTTAGTAAATCTTTTAAATCCTTATTATCGGTTTCTATTACACTTTTTTCTATATTGTCAGTATTTCCAACTTCTATATTTGTATATCCAAGTGAAAGTAATGTATCCCTTGCACTGGATGCTAACCCATCTATCTTTGTTCCATTTAATACTAACACCTTTAACTCTTCTCTATTCACTGATGTTATAATTGGGGCTGATGAAGTACTTTCTGCATTTAATGCATTTATTAATTCTCTATTAGTTTCTTTATCAGCAATTAAAAAAGATTCTCCATAAATATATTCTGGTTCTCCTTGAAGAGTTGTCATAATAATATCTGCTGGCTTTAATCTCATAATCTTCATACCTAAAGATATCAAATTCTTAGCTGGGATATTAGTATCTACATTTTGACTTATGGCTTCTAATATTTTGGGAGCCTTAAAAACTATACTTGGACTTAAAGCTTTATTAATAACTTTACTAATGAATTGATGTTGGTTATTGATTCTACCTAAATCACCTTCATCTCCTCCACTACCATCATTATTTTTTCTCCATCTAAAGAACTCTTCTGCTTTTTTTCCATCTAATAAAACAGTTTCGCCAGCTTTAAAGTTTATATGAAGGTTTTGCCCATCATCATCATAAAACATATCTTGCTCTATTTTCATTTCTATTCCGCCTAAAGCATCTACTATGCTTCTAAATGCTGTATAATCTACTTCTACTATATAATTTAAATTTATATCTAACAAGTCTTCTACGTGTGTCTTTATTTCTTCTTCTCCGCCTAAAACATATGCAGTATTTATCTTCCAATACCTTCTATATTCTCCGCTATCTAAATAAGCATCAATTTCTACAAGAGTATCTCTTGGTATGGAAACTACATGAACCTTTTTGGTATTAGGATTATAATTTAAAACCATTATAGTATCGCTTCTTCTACCAGATTTATTTCCTTGATTATCTACATCCCCTATATCCATACCTAAAACTAAAATATTTATAGGATCTTGTGATGATATTGGTGCTACACCTGTTCCTAATGTATTGGTTTTTAGCCCTGATAAAAAATTATATATATATAAGGCAGTTCCAAGTATAGCAACTAACAAAACTGTTAATATAGATATAGCGATTCTTCTTCTTTGCCTTTTCTTTTTTCTTTTTCTAGCTTCTATTTTCCTTCTTTTTATCTGTTCTTCTCTAGAAGGCCTTTTTCTTTCTACGCTTTCAAGATCTTCTCTCCTATTACCCATCCTTTAATTCCTCTCTGATTTTTTTCATAGTTTAAATAGTTTAATCTATTTTAGTACTATTTGTTAAGTACTAAATAATTTCTTGCCTTTATACTATTTATATCAATAGGAAAACCCTTATCTAATAAATATTTAATAGTATGAGTTAATCCTTGAAGAATTCCCTTATCTAAATCATTAAAACTTTCTTTTCTAATTAAATCTACCCCTGGAAAACTTCTACCTGGTTCTATCATGTCAGCTATATAAATTACTTTTTCTAGCTTACTCATGTTTTCTCTTCCTGTAGTGTGCCATCTCATTGCACTTAATATTTCTTCATCTTCTATTTTAAATATCTTTTTCCCCACTATAGGGCCAACAATGCTATGCCATAATTCTGGAGTTTTTTCTTCATCATATGATAATTTTATGTTATTTTCATCTATAATGGACTTTAAATCATATATAGTCATATTCTTAGCTATATCATGAGCTAATGCTGCTATTTCAGCTTTATTTTTATCTACCTTATATATCTGCGCTAATCTTATTGCAGTTTCAACCACACTTAAAGTATGATTATATCTACTTTCTGTTAAATGCTCTTTAAGGTAGCTTTTCATTTCTTCTTTACTAAGCATATATCTTCTCCTTAAATATCATTGTACTTTCATCACTCTTTAATATTTTCACAATAATTATAAATATTATTTTTTTAATAAAATCTAAAACCTCTTTTGAAATGAAGAAGTCAATTCTCTTTCCTTCCTTGATTCTATCTCTTATCATAGATGATGAAATTTCTAAGTCCATTATATCTAAAAAGTTAATACTTGTGTTATATTTTTTCTCAATTTCATTCTTTTGTAATTTTAATTGCTCTTTATCATATCCTGGTCTGTTAAATACAACTAAATTAGAAATTTTAAATATTCTATCTGGATTTTTCCATTTTTCTATATTTATAAGACAATCTGCACCAGTAATGAAATATAATTCATTATCTTTCGTTTGTAGATATTCTAAGGTTTCATAAGTATAACTAAAATCCTTCTTTTCTATTTCATAATTGCTTATTTCAAAATCCTCATATTTTTTTATAGCTTCCTCAACCATTTTATACCTTAAGGAAGCCTCTAAAATCCTCTCATTCTTCTTATGAGGCGGGCTTCCTGCTGGCATAAAAATCACTTTATCTAAATTCAATTGACATTTAGCTTCATATGCTATATAAAGATGTGCTAAATGAATAGGATTAAAAGTTCCTCCTATTATGCCAATCTTTTTCATAAAACTTCTCTATTTATTAGGTATTTCTATCTTAGGTTTTTTTGAGGATTTTTTATATAAAACTATTTTACTTCCTATAGCTTGAATTCCTTCGCATCCAATTTTTTCACATATGTAATTTGATGCTTCTCTAGCTCCTAAACCACTATTTTCAAGTACCTTTATTTTAATAAGTTCTCTTGCTTCTAAAGCTTCAGTTAATTGTGTTAAAAAAGCTTCCTCTACTCCATTTTTACCAACTTGGAATATTGGATCTAAGTTATTTGCAAGCCCTCTTAAATAAGCTCTTTGCTTTCCTGTTATCATTATTTATCCTCCTATAAAATATACTCAAATTCAAAATCATTAAGTCTTACCATGTCTCCATCTTCTATTCCCATTTCTCTTAATTTATCAAAAACACCTTTGTTTCTTAATACCTTATGGAAATATCTTAATGAATCAGCATCATGGATATTTACTGAATTTAATAATCTATCTACAAATGAACCGTAAACTACATATACCTTGTTATCTTCTTCTCCATCTTCAATAGATACATCATATGTAAATCTCTTTTCTTCTTGTATAAATCTTTCTTCGTCACTTATTTCTAAATCTTTAATCGGAATTTCAGAAAGCATTCTACCTGCTTCTTTAATTATTTCCTCAACCCCTGATTTTGTTGCCGCAGACATTTTATATACTTTATCAAAACCTAATTCATTTACTTTTTTCTTAAAGTCTTCAAAAACTTCTTCATCATAAAGCATATCTGTTTTGTTTGCTACAACTATTTGAGGTCTATCCCAAAGCTTAACTGAATATTTCTTAAGTTCTTCATTTATCTTAACAAAATCTTCAAAGGCATCTCTACCTTCTATTCCAGATATATCTACTACATGTATTAATAATCTAGTTCTTTCAATATGTCTTAAGAAATCTAATCCTAAACCTACTCCTTCAGCTGCACCTTCAATTATTCCTGGTATATCAGCCATTACAAAAGCATTTATACCTTCAGCTTTTACTACTCCAAGGTTTGGTTTTAATGTTGTAAAATGATAGTTTGCTATCTTTGGTTTTGCTGCAGTTACTGTTGAAAGGAAAGTTGATTTTCCTACATTAGGGAATCCAACTAACCCTACATCTGCAAGTAATTTAAGTTCTAAGGTAATCCATCTATCTTCACCTGGCATACCTGGCTCTGCAAAGTGTGGCGCTTGCCTTGTTGGTGTACAGAATTTACAGTTTCCCTTTCCACCTTTTCCTCCTCTTGCAATAACAAAAGTATCATCTTTATGTGAAAGGTCTGCTATAATCTTATTAGTTTCAAAGTCTCTAATTATTGTTCCCATTGGTACTTTAACATGAAGATCATCTCCATCTTTACCATAACATTTTGAGCCTTCACCTTTACCACCAACTTCAGCTACAAATTTCTTTTTATATTTGAAGTCTAAAAGTGTAGTTAAACCTGGATCTACTTCAAATATTACACTTCCACCTTTTCCACCATCTCCTCCATCTGGACCTCCAAGCGGAACATATTTTTCTCTTCTAAATGAGACACATCCGTTTCCACCATCTCCAGATTTAACGAATATTTTGGCCTTATCTATAAACATAAAATCACCTATCTTTCTAAATTTATTATTAATAATATAAACACGTACTTACTTTATATTATTTCATTATTCTTAATGTTTATTATATCATACTAAAATAAATTTCTAACTTATTAGGCATCTGAAAATAAATAATACGTCAAAGATGAGAAGTATATTTTGAGTTAGACAAGGAAACAGATCCGCAGATAGTAGCACTATCTAAGGGTTCTGTTGACGCAGTATAACACAAAATAGACGAGCATTCTGACTTATTTATTTTTTGAAGATGCCTTAATTAATGGGCAATTGACAGTGTACAATGGGCAAATATTATTCATTGTCAATTGCCCATTTTTATTCTTACAAAATAAAGCACCCTAAAACAGGGTGCTTTTTAGAAAAATAATATTATTCTGCTATTTCTTCAACATTTACTGGGTAAATGCTAACTTTCTTTTTATCTCTACCCATTCTTTCAAATCTAACGATTCCGTCTTCTTTAGCAAATAGAGTGTCATCTCCACCCTTACCAACATTAGTTCCAGGATGAATCTTTGTTCCTCTTTGTCTAACTAAAATGTTACCAGCTAAAACGAACTCCCCGTCAGCAGCTTTAACTCCTAATCTTTTTGATTCAGAATCTCTACCGTTCTTTGAGCTACCTACCCCTTTTTTGTGGGCAAATAATTGAAGGTTCATTATTAACATACTATTGCACCTCCTCTTTCAACAATCTTATATATTCACTGTCTTTTTCATTTCCAAAACTTAATTTAAGAGATTGTATCAAGCTTTCTATACTTTTTTCAAAAGTTAAAAGTAATACTTGGCACTTCTCTATATCCTCGTTATTAAGATTAGATAAGTTTATATGTAAAAAACCATCTTCTATATCATACTTAACTTTTAGCTTTAATACTTCCTCAATACCTATTACAGCACTTTGAGATAATACTGAAACCGAATTGCAAATCATATCATAAGCATCTCCGATTTTCTCTATTTCAGCTCTTGATAAGGCATGACCTTTTATCTTAAATCCAAGGCATAAATTATCTTTTTTAAAAATCTTTACTTTAATCATAACAATTAAGCTTCGATTTTTTCGATTACTAACTTAGTGTATGGTTGTCTGTGTCCAGTTTTCTTTCTGTAGTCCTTCTTTGGCTTATACTTGAATACTGTAACTTTCTTAGCTTTGCCTTGAGCAACAACTTTAGCAACAACCTTAGCACCTTCTACAACTGGTGTACCAACTTTTAAAGCATCACCATTTGAAACTGCTAATACTTCTGTTAATTCAACTGTTGAGTCAACTTCAGCGTTAAGTTTTTCAACGAATATTACGTCTCCTTCTTGAACTCTGTATTGTTTTCCTCCTGTAGATAATACTGCGTACATTAAAAACACCTCCTCTTATTACGGTCTCGCCAACCGAGGTACAAAGATTTAACTTTGTTTAAATAAAAGCCTCTTATGTGCGGTTTAACATTTGCTATTGTATCATATTATTATGTAGCTTGTAAAGAAGTTTATTCATATTTTTCATAGGCATTTACCTTTAAATTTTTTATATTTTCTTTTTGGCTATTAAATATTAAAGGTTCTATTTTATAGCCCTCAATTCCATCTATAAAATTCAAGTAAATTTCTTTATTTATTGAGTTTATATTAGTTAAAAATGAGAAAATATCTTCTCTTACCATTTCCTCATAATTTCTATCTAATTCTATATAAAATGAATTAATTGAACTTTCTTCTTCGCATTTAACTATTTCATTTCTTATTAGCTTTTCTATATATGATAACTTAAGAACGTAACCCTCATTGTTACATCTTTTACATTCTTCTTCTAGATATTCATATATTGATTTTCCTCTTCTCTTCCTTGCTATTTGAACAAGATCTAATTCTGTAAATGGAAATATTTTTATATTACCCTTATCTTGTTTTAGAGAATCCTTTAAAGCATCCATAACTAATGATTTTTGTGAAAAGTCTCTCATATCAATAAAATCTATAATTATTATACCTGCAAGATTTCTTAGTCTAATTTGTCTTCCTATTTCTCTTGCAGCTTCTATGTTAGTTTCTAAAATTGTTTTATTAAAGCTTCTTCCTTTAATGTTCTTTGAGGAATTAACATCTATAACATACATAGCTTCTGTTTTATCTATTACTATATTTCCCCCACAATTCAATGCTACTTTTTTGTGTCTTAATTTTAAAATTTCCTTTTCTATACCATAATGCTCAAATAAGCTTCTGCTACCATCAAATTTTTCTACAGTTACTTGACTATTTTTTTCTATTAATGATTTGACTTCATTTAAGTCCTCTTCGTGATTTAAGATTATTCTGCATTGGCTCCCTATATTTTCTCTTATAACTTTATTTAGAATAATATTTTCTCCATAAACTTTTCCTAACTTTAAACTATATCTTAATTTTCTTATAATAGTTTCTAATTCAGATAAGAGATTTATCTTTTCCTCTAGTAAGTCCTCGCTACTTGCATGAACTGCTTCTGTTCTTATAGTTATACCATAACCATCTATATCATTAATTATTTTTAATATTCTTTCTTTTTCTTCTGTACTATTAATTCTCTTAGAAAAATTAATTCCTCTTTCACCACAAGTTAAAACCATAAATCGCCCTGGTAAACTTATATTTCTGCTTACTTTAGCACCTTTATTATTTACTGGTTCTTTAACTACTTCAACTAATATATCATCGCCTTTTTTAATGCCTTCACTTTTAATTTCATTGCTAAAATACATGTATGCTTCTTTTTCTAGTCCTATATCTATAAAAATTGAATTTATTGCAGGAATTATATTTTTTACTCTTCCTTTATAAATTTCTCCCATTTTAGGTCCTGAAGAGTGCTGTTCTACAAAGCACTCACTTAATACATTATTATCCTTTATAGCAATTCTTAAAAGTGGTTCATCTCTTTCAATGAAAATTTCTCTCATAAGATACACTTCCCTAAATACATTTATATATTGGTATATATTTATCGTCTTTTAATACATACATTTCTTCTCTCTTCATATCTATAAATGAATCTTCAACTATTTCACAAATATTACTCTTTATATACTCTGCTAATAAATCTGGCGATAGATGTTCTCTACTTCCTGATGATATTAGTACGTTTAAAACTAGCTCATCATCATTTATCCAATATTTCATTTCTTTTATCATAGTCTTTAAATTTACTTCTTTTTCACCTTTTTTACTTTTCTTTATAGTAGTCCATTCTGTCTTACTAATAAGTTCTTCCATTTTATTTTCTACTATCTTTGAATCTGTACAAATCATCTTTATAGTAAATCTAGCTGCATCTACTAAAGCCATAGTTTGAGGTAATTTCTTTTCTCCCTCTTTAGTTATAACTTTTCTTGCATTTAAAAATTTAATTCCAGATGCAGTTTTAGAATTTAATTTATCTATTATTTCTTGCTCTTCTAATTCTTCAACTAAAACTATATCCATATATTCAGAGTCAGAATAAACTCCAACCGATAAAGGTTGTGCTATGGATAATGCCATATGTGGATTAAACCCCTTTGAGTATTCCATTGGAAGATTTGCTCTTCTTATAACTCTTTGAATTGTTCTCATTAAATCCAAATGAGATATAAATTTAATACTAGATTCTTTAGTGAATTTAATTACATAACGCACCCTCAAAACACTTCCCTTCTTTAAAGTTCACATTTACTCCACATCCTGTACAACCTTTTCTACAGTTTTGAGTAAGTTCTGCCTTTTTTGCTTTTTCATTTTCAATTTCTAAGTATTTTCTATTTACTCCAATATCTATAAAGTCCCATGGAAGTATTTCATCATAATTTCTATCTCTATATACATAGAAATCTTCATCTATATTACATTCCTTCATTGCTTCCATCCATACATCAAAGTTAAAGTACTCTGACCATCCATCAAATTTAGCTCCCTTTTCAAAAGCCTTAATTAAAAGTTCACAAGTTCTTCTATCACCTCTTGCAAAAACAGCTTCCATAAATGAAGTTTTTTGCTCATGATAGTTATAGTTTATCGCTCTTGATTTTATTGCACCTTTTACTGCATCAATCTTATTCCAAATTTCGTCCGGTCTAGCCATTGGAGCCCATTGAAATGGAGTAAATGGCTTTGGTACTAGTATTGATGTACTTACTGTAATTTTTAATCCTTTTGCTCTCTTTTCTTTAGGAATACCATAATAAACATTTGCCATTTTCTCTGCAAGCTCACCTATACCAGCAGCATCTTCTATCTCTTCATAAGGAAGACCTATCATAAAGTATAATTTAATAGTGCTCCATCCTGATTCGAAAGCATTTTTAGTAGCTTCTAATATTCTTTCTTCTGTAAGCCCTTTATTTATAATATCTCTCATTCTTTGGGAACCAGCTTCTGGTGCAAAAGTTAATCCTGTCTTTCTAACCTTTTGTATTTCTTTTATTAAATCAACTGAAAAAGCATCTACTCTTATAGATGGTAGTGCTACCCCTACATTTTTATTACTATGTTCTAAAATCAAGTTGCTTACAAGATTTTGTATATCTGAATAATCACAAATACTTAATGATGCTAAAGATACTTCTTGATATCCTGTTGCATCTATCATTTTTCTTGCTTGATCTAATAATGTATTAGTAGTCTTTTCTCTAACAGGTCTATAAATCATTCCAGCTTGACAAAATCTACATCCATTTGTACATCCTCTTGAAGTTTCTAAAACAACTCTATCATGTACAATTTCTGAATATGGAACTATCATGTCTAATGGAAAATCTACCTTATCAAAATTATTAACTATTCTTTTCTTAACTTTAGCTGGAACATCATCAAATTTAGGTTTAAATTCTTTTATTGTTTTATCGTCTTTATATGTAACTTCATATAAAGACGGAACATATACTCCTTCTATCTTTGATATTTCTCTTAAAAATTCCTGTTTCTTTCCCTTACCTTTATACTTCTTATAAATATCAAGAACTTCATTCATTATTTCTTCGCCTTCACCAATCTCAAAGAAATCTACTATATCATATAATGGTTCTGGATTATATGCACAAGGCCCACCAGCCATAACTATTGGTTCATCTTCTCCTCTTTTTGAAGCTCTTATTGTAATATTAGCCATATCTAACATATTCAATATGTTTGTATAACTCATTTCATACTGAAGAGTAAATCCTAATATATCAAACTCTGAAATAGGATCTTTAGTTTCTAGAGTCATTAAGGGAATTTCATTTTTTCTAAGCTCAGCTTCCATATCTGGCCATGGTGCAAATACTCTTTCACAATATGTATCTTTTCTTTCATTTATTGTATGATAAAGTATTCTTGTTCCTAAGTGAGACATTCCTACCTCATATACATCTGGAAAACAAAATGCAAATCTTATGTCAACATCTTCTGGATTCTTAATTACTTGGTTTAACTCTCCACCAACATATCTCGATGGTTTTTCAACCTTATGTAAAATATGATCTGTAATTTTTCTCATAATATTTCCTCCTAAAGTGAGAATTCAAAATGGCTGTCGTAAGACAGCCATAAAAAATTAACAATTTTATTTTAAAACTCTCATATAAGTTTTTTTCCTTAATTTTTTCATTCTTTCATTCTTTGATTTTCTATAGCCAGTATCTTTTCTATTCTAGCATATATGCCTCTAAAAAGTAAATCCATTCCTCATCATATAATAATTAATAAATAAATCCTATCCTAATATATAATTTATTTTCGATTTATATACTCCTCCAAAGTCATATTCCCATAAACCTTTAATGCATCAATTAATTCATCTTCATTTAATATATAGATAAGTTTCATATCATCGTCTAAAATATAAAATGTATTAAACTTATTTCTATCAACTAAAGCTAATACATTAACAAGCCCCTGCTTGTAATACACTGATATAGTTTTATTTTCTATATATTTATTCTTTAAAAGATTATTTCTTTTCTTAACTATGTTTCCCATAGTTATATACATTGTAGTGTGCTCTTCTATTCTAGTAATATATATTATGATTATCGCACCTATAATCATACTGATATTTAGACTATGTAGAAATATATAAATAAGAGTTGCTATTACCATAAATAAGATTGCTATAAAATAGCTAATTATACTAATTACTTTTTGAGCCTTTTTAAATAACATTTTCTTTGAAAGAAGAATTTCAAATACTCTTGAACCATCCAATGGGTATGCAGGTAGTAAATTGAATATTGCCAAACCTATGTTTAAATTCATACTCGTTTCTATAAAATTAGTATTATATCTAATATTAATAGTATAGAAAGTAATTGCAAGAAAAATATTTAGTAGTGCTCCTGATAAATAAACTAATATCTTTTGACTACTCTTTAAACTATCTATATCTAAAAGATCTGCCCTCATTCCAAATACATGAAGCTCGATATTATAAAATTTGCAACCAAACTTTAATGCCACTAGTATGTGTACTAGTTCATGTAAGAATACCCATAAAAGAGCAAATATAAACATGCTATTATAACTGCAAACTAATATTATTAATATTATTTCTGCAAGTATTTTTTTTGCCTCTCTCTTCATTTATATCTCCCTAAAAATTGCTACCTTCTCTATAAATCACCTTCTATTTTTAATATCCTTTAATTTATAATTCCAATTCTTTAATTTCGCCCATTACATCAGTATATTTTTCTTCTATAATATTAAATACACTTTTATAATCAATTCCCATCTTTTCCATACCAACTAGTAAAGTATCATATTTGAAATTACTAGTAACTGCACCCTTACATATTTTATAAATCTTATTTGCTTCAGTATTCGGTACAGTTTTTAATGTGAAAACTGCCAAAAACAATATAAAAGTGCATATTAATCTAAGAATGAACTTATCTATATATCCCATATTCTTTTTTGCTGTATTCATACCATAACTTCCTCTTCGATAAGTAAAATCCTGTACATTTCTAGCGCTTGGATATATATCTTCTCTTGCGCTGTTAATCTTATTATTTACTGGTGTTTTTCCTTTTACTTTTCTTCTTATTTTATCATAATAATCTTTATACTCCTCTCTATATCTTTCCATTAACTCACTCCTAACTCTTAATATTGTATTTATATTTTAAATACTAAAAATTTATGCTATTTATAATACAATTTCAAAACATTAAATTGTTATATTTAGTAAAAAGTTAACATATGCCAATTTACTTATTACCTCATTTCACTCTAAGTTAATGAAACCTAACATATGTCCCCACTTGAGAACTTAAGAAAGGAAATAATAAAAGAGTTATAAAAGATTTAATTTCTTTTATAACTCTATCACTTCTAAAAATATATTTTCTTTCTTCTCATTCCAACATTTAAAACCAAACCTATTGACATTACAGTAGTAAGCAATGATGTTCCACCATAACTAAGTAAAGGTAACGTTATACCTGTTATTGGCATAAGTCCTATTGTCATTCCGATATTTTGCATAAGAGCAAATAGAAAATATGCTACAAGCCCAACACAAATTATTGAACCAAAAGTATCTTTAGCGGTTCTTCCTATTGCTATCATTCTCGAAATTAACATTCCATAAAGCAATAATAAAAATGCTGCTCCTACTAGTCCCCATTGTTCTCCTATGCTTGCAAAAATAAAGTCAGTTTGAACTTCTGGTACATATTGTGCTGCATAACCTACTGAATTTTCTTTAGTTACTGAGCCTTTTAACCCTAAAGTTCCACCATTCCCTATACTTATAAGAGATTGCCTTAGCTGATAACCGGATTGTGATGTATCTGATTCAGGATCTAAAAATGAAGTTACTCTTTTCATTTGATAACTTTGTATTAGCCCTAAATTCCAAGCTAATACAACAACTAATATTAATGATAAAATTCCGCCACCAATAATTCTTAAATCTAATCCCGCTATGAAAAATATACCCACGACTATAAAAAATAAAACCATGGTCATTCCCATATCTGGTTGTATTACTATAAATACTGCTGGAACTATAGCGTAAAAAGCCATTTTCAAAAAGTTTTTCAACTCATTTATTGTTCCATCCATCTCTTCTAGTGTTTTACCAAGCATCATTATAGTTGCCATCTTTGCTAATTCCGATGGTTGAAAAGATAATGGTCCAAGTCTTATCCATCCTCTTGCTCCATTTATATCAGTACCTATAAACATTGTAACTATTAGTAAAAATATTGATCCCCAATAAAACAAAGGTGTATATGACTTTAATAATGTATAATCTATTGCTACAACAAAATATAAAGCTACTAGACAAACTACAAACCAAATTGATTGTCTTATTAAAAACAACTTTCCAAACTCAGCTGCACTAGCTAAGTAAATATTTATTATTCCAAAAATCATTAAGGCTATAATGGAAAATAAAATTACTTTATCTATTTCCTTTAATTTTTTAAAATCTATTTTAAATTTTGATAACATATTTCACCTCCATATATTGACCTAAGTTTTATTA
>NZ_ASRV01000155.1 GCF_000401215.1 Clostridium sartagoforme AAU1
TAATAATTTAATAAATAATTAAATTTAAGAAATTATTAATTGTATATATTAAATATTTAATATATATAAAAAATTAAAAATAAAATACGACATGCTACCTATTAAATATAAGTCTCATGCCGTATAAAAGTCTTTTTTCTATTATACTTCTAATAATTAGTAATATATATTATAAACAACTTTATATTATCAAATTTTTATAATATTTGTTATAAAGCAAATCCATTACTATTTTATATTTTTTATTGGTATATTAGCCACTAAAGCTGGATTATTTCTTTCAACGTTTTCTGGCTTACTTACAGCTATCTCAACATCTTCAGCATCTATTTCTATATATTTAGATATTACTTCTAATATCTCTATTCTTATTTTTTCCAGGGTTTCGTGAGGTAAATCACCTCTATCATGTATCAATATTAATTTTAATCTATCTTTTGCTACTTCTTTAGGTGTTGGTTTATTTGAAAACTTTTTAAAAAATTCCACCTCTCATACCCCCCTTTTAACGTTTAAATAATTTCTTTAATGATGCGAAGAATCCTTCTCCCCCTGTTTTTAAATCTAAAAGAGGAACTTCTTCACCATTTATTCTTCTTGCTATATTTCTAAAGGCTTGTCCTGACATTGACTTTTCATCAAGAACTATCGGCTCACCTTTATTAGTTGACACTGTTATGTTTTTATCATCAGGAACTACTCCTAAAAGTTCTATTGATAAAGTTTCTATTATATCAGGAACATCTAGCATATCCCCTCTTTGAGTCATTTCATAATTTAATCTATTGATTATTACTGCATGGTCATCTAACCCTTTTGCATCTAATTTTCCAATAACTCTATCAGCATCTCTTACAGATGTTATCTCAGGATTTACTACAACTACTGCTCTGTCTGCGCCAACAACAGAATTTTCAAATCCTTGTTCTATTCCAGCTGGACAATCTATTAAAACATAATCAAAATCTTCCTTTAACTCATTAATTACTTTTAACATATCTTGTGGTCTTATATCATCCTTATCCTTAGTTTGAGCTGTCGGTAATAAGAATAAGTTTTGATATCTTTTATCTTTTATTAAAGCTTGTTTAAGTCTACATCTATTTTCTATAACATCTGTTATTGTATAAACTATTCTATTTTCAAGTCCCATTAAAACATCTAAATTTCTAAGACCTGTATCACCATCTACAACCACAACTCTTTTATTTAGTGCAGCTAAAGCAGTTCCAATATTGGCTGTAGTTGTTGTTTTTCCAACTCCACCCTTACCTGATGTAATAACTATAGAAATTCCCATTTTTTCTCCCTCCAACACTATATATATTTCTTTGGTAAATATGGTTCTACCACAATAATATTATCTTTAATCTTTGCTAATTCTGGATATGATGGTTTTATTCCATCATCTGGTGCTATAGTAACTATATCTGCTATTTGAAGTATTTCTGGTTGAAGATTAAAGGCTGAAATTATGGCTTTTTTATTACCACCTACACCTGCATGTACTTGACCTTTAATTGTACCTAATACAACTATATTTCCACCTGCATAAACTTCAGCTCCATTATTAATATCGCCAATTATAACAATATTTCCGTAGTATTTTACTAATTGTCCACCTCTTATTGTTTTCTTTATAAATTTAGTTTTTCCTTCATATACTCCATTAAAAATTTTATTTTCTTTTTGATCTGTTTGTTTTATTTCTTCAAAGGTACAATCTTTTATTTGTATATCTTCAAATAAAATACCTCTCAATTTCAAGATATCATTTTCATTTAAACTTTTTAAATTTGTTATTATTTTAATAGACGAACCTTTATAAAATCCCTTTCCTATTGTTAATTTCTTTAATAAAGCTTCTATCATATCATCAAAATTAAAAAATCTGTCTATATCAATTGTTGCATTGATACCTTCCTTTGTACCTTTTATTTGAATTCTATCATCGTTCATTGGCCACCCTCCACCAATAATTAAGGTTTCCATAATTATAAATTTAATTTATCTATTCTATAATTATACAATTACATTATAGCATTTAACAACAATAATTTACATAATTTATAGTAAAATAAAAAAAACCATGTAAAAACATGGTTTTTATTGGTTATTTGTATTCGTATTTAAGTTATTATTTGCATTTGTTACATTATTTTCTAGTTTTATACTATCATCTTTGTTATCTTTCAGTGGTGATTCTAAAACATATTTTCTAAATGATTCTGATTTAGAAGCATATGAAGGATCAATTTTTAATAACTCTTCCTTAAAGAAAGCTTCATATATAGCCTTATGAATTGTTGCACCTTCACTACCTCTCTTACCATCATAAATAGTAGAAAATATAGCTATTTGTGGATTATCTAATGGTGCCATACTTATATAGTTACCATATGCTAATCTACCTTGGATAGCATATTGTTCATCTGTACTAAAGTCAGCTGTACCTGTTTTTCCTCCAACCTTAATTGGAAAATTATTAAAACTTAGATAAGCAGTTCCGTTACTTGCACTAGTATTAACTTTATACATACCATCTTTTATAGCATTTAGATAATTTTCTGGTATATCCAATTTATCAACGACCTCTGGTTTATATTCCTTTATAACTTCTCCTGTTGGTGATGTTATCTTATCTACAAGAGTAACTTTATATCTTGTTCCGCCACTAGCTAAAGTTGCAACATAATTCGCAATTTGTACTGGCGTAAATGAATTCATACCTTGCCCAATTGCACTAGATATTATTTGCCCTGGTGTTTTTATTTCAGATGTTAAGTTGTCTAAAACATAATAAGCTATAGCATCACAAATTACTCCAGCTTCTTCATTAATATCCACAGTTCTTCTTTGTGAAGTTTCATTAACCTTAGCTTTATAATCTTCTGATAAATCCATTATTTTTTTTACATATGGAACTAGACTTTCTGAATATATAGAATTATTATAAATTTCTTCATCTGTTCCAACTTTTTCTAAAGCGGCTTTCATTTCAGCCTTAAGAGCTGTTTTTGCTTCTTTTAATTCATCTTTATCATTTTCATTTTCTTCTATATTTAATGGAATAAATGAATACGAATAATAGCTTCCATTTTTTAAAGCTTCTACTATTTCGTACATTGGTCTTTCTACTATTTTATCTTTCCATGATTTAAAATTATATACCTGACCAAAATTTTCTTCAATTTGTATTCCCGTTGATAAACTTTTATTATTTTGCTCTTTAGGATCAACTCCAAAACCAAATTTCCATGCATACTTTGCTAGTGTATCTAATGCTTCTAAATTTCCTCCATTAACATCTCCACCACTATTTTTATATAGTCTATATCCAAGTTCATAGAAATAAAAGTTAGATGATACTTGTAGGGCTTTTCTTAAATCTGTTGCTCCATTCGCTACACCTTCAAAATTCTTTAATATCATTCCTCCTAATTCTTCTTTACTCCAAGTACCACTAGTATCACTCATGGACTCATATTCATTAACTACACCTTCCATCAATGCTGCTGTAGCAGTAAGTGGTTTAAATGTGGAACCTGGTGGCAATAATCCTTGTGTTGCATAATTAAAGAAGTTCTTAGGATACACATCTATTGCATCTCTCCTTACCCCTGTAGTTTCATCTACTGGAAATAAGTCATCTATATTCCCTTTAGCTCCAGTTCTTTGCATATATTCCTTAGCAAAACTCTCTATATCTGGATCAAAATATTGCTTCGATAAATCCTCTGTTAACATTCCTGGTATAGAAAATATATTTGGATCATATCCAGGATAACTAACCATTGCAATTATTCGGCCTGTATTAACTTCTATTGCTACAACTGCTCCTCTAGTTGCATTTGGTGCAATACTTTTAATACGTTCCATAGTATCTTTAAGTGCTTGTTCAGCTGCATACTGAACATCTTTATTTATTGTTAAATGAACATTATTTCCTGGGTATGAATCAAGCTTAAATAACTCTTCAGTTACTCTTCCTTTAGAGTTTACCTTAACAGTTGTACCTCCCTTTGTTCCCTTTAATTGATCTTCAAAAGATGATTCTATTCCAGCTACACCAATTAAATCGGAAGATACATCATATCCCCTTAATTCATAATTTGTTTCTTTTGAAGAGTCTATTGATGATAAATATCCTAATGTTCCTGATGCTAAAGTACTATATGGATAATATCTAATAGGTTCTATGCTTACATCTATACCTGATAAGTCATTTAATTTTTGATAAATTATAGATGCAGTTTCATTCTTTATATTTGAAGCAATTGTTACTGCTCTATATCCTTTAAAACTCTGCATTTTTACAGCATCTTTTACAACTATATAATTTCTTATGTCCTTAATAGAATATGTAGCTAAAAGCTCATCTAATATTTCTTTTCCAGACATCTTCTTGTAAGCTTCCATCTTATCATCATATGCATCAACTCTTGCTTCATATTCTTTATCACTTTCTCCTTCCTCTTGAATTGGAGATGGATTTATAAGTTCCTGCAAACTATATACTTTAACTAATTTGTAGAAGGTTTCTTCTGGAGATATCTTTAATAATTCACTATCTACCTTAGCTATTTCTTCATCTGTATAGTCTGATTGTTTATCTTTGTAAAGTTCTTGCTCTATTTCTTCATTTAATCCTCTATCTCTTTTAAACCTAACTTCTACAATTTTTTTAGTATCTGCATCATCTGTCTTAAAATCAAAATAAAACTTTCCGTTACTATCTATTTTTAATATTAATTCATCTTGAAATTTTTCGCCATTCTCAGATAAAATTTTAAAAACTTTATCCATTGTTTCATAAAAGTTTTCTTTTTCATCGCTTGGCTTAGTATAAGTTAATCTATATGTCTGAATATTAGTTGCTAAAACATTACCTTCACTATCATATATTTTTCCTCTTGGGGCCTTCTCAGATATAAATCTTGTAGAACTTATATCCGCTTTTTCCTTATAATCCTCATGCTTATAAACTTGAATATATAAAAGTTTAAACATTATTGTAGTAAAGAGTAATATCATTATGGCATTTAATACAGTGTACCTTGAAATTTTCTTTTTCTTTTTCGGCTTATTTACTATCATTTAAACCTCCATGATCTATTTTTATATTCAATATCATAAAGCTTTAAAACAAAATTATACCCTAAAAACATTATTACAGCATTATACAAAGCAGTAAACATCCCCACTTGTATATTTATTGTTCTACCTGCAAGCTTAAATATTGTAAATATTGACAATACCTTTAATATAGATATAAATATAATTGATATTACAGGTATGAATTTTTTTTCCCTATATATGTTTTCTCCTATTATAGCTGCTAGTAAACATAATAGCATATTTATCAAGGTATTTATCCCAAAGCTATTGTCAAAAAATACATCTTGCATTAACCCTGCTACAACTCCAATAAATACTCCTTCTGATTTTCCATTTATTATTGAGTATGCTATTATAAAGATGAAAAGTAAACTTGGATAAGATCCTTTTATAGCTAAAAAAGGCATAAGAGAATTATCAAGCATTAAAAGCACTAGTGAAATCAAAATTAAAACCCATTTTTTCATATACTACCCTCTAATTATCATATTTTATTTCTCTTGTTTCCTTTGGAATAACTACAAAAAGCTCTTCTAGCCTATTAAAATCAACAAAAGGTTTAACTATTGCCGTTTTCATTACCTTAATTTCGTCTGTTTCAACAGATATAACTTCCCCCACTCTTACTTCCTTTGGATAAATTTGTCCAAGTCCTGATGTAACTATTACATCACCTTCTTTTATTGCTGAATCTATTGGTAAATTAGTAACTTTAGTCAAGTTATCATTACTATGAGTTATATATCCCTTTAATATTCCAGTTGTCTCTCTTGTACTATTTATCATTACAGAAACTGCTATATTTTCATTTAATAAACTTTGAACTATTGCCCAGTTGGAGCCTGTACTAGCTATTTGTCCAACAAGCCCTTTGTTAGAAATAATAACCATACCCTTCTTTAGTCCATCATTTTCACCTTTATCTATAATGTATCCATTGGAAAAACTTTCACCACTATAGCCTATTATTTCACATCCTAAATAATCATAATTATTTTTTGAATCTTTAAAGTTTAAAACTTCCCTTAACCTATCATTTTCTTCCTTTAATTTATCATACTCTAATAGCTTATTTTCTAATTCTATATTTTTTTTAGTTAAATCATTATTCTCTTCTTTAACCTTTGAAAAATTTAAAAAGAAATCTAAAGTTCCCTTTATTTTATCATTTATAGTATATACCACTTTTTGCAGAGGGTTAACAGCACTACCAAAACCACTTGAAACAATATTTTTTTGTTCACTATTAATTGTATAAATAATTATGCCTAAAAAGGCAACTGACAGCACTATTATAGTAACTGCCAGTTTATTCTTTAGAAGCTTCATTATTGACCTCTTTGACTTTTGCTTAATTCATCAAAGTTATCTAATGCCTTACCCGCTCCTAAAACAACACAATCAAGAGGTGATTCTGCTATATGAACAGGCATATTTGTTTCGTGGTTAATTAACATATCCAATCCTCTTAATAGAGCGCCTCCACCAGCTAACATTATTCCTTTTTCCATTATATCTGCTGCAAGTTCAGGTGGTGTCTTTTCTAGAGTTGTCTTTATTGATTCTATAATTGCATATACAGGTTCCTTTAATGCATCTCTAATTTGAGTATCTGTAACTACCACTGTCTTTGGTAATCCTGTAATCATATCTCTTCCCTTGATATCCATGTTAATTTCTTCTTCATCTGTTTTATATGCTGATCCAAGTTCCATTTTAACTTGTTCTGCTGTTCTTTCACCTATCATTAGGTTAAATTCTTTCTTTATATAAGCTATTATTGCTTGGTCTAATTCATCACCAGCTACTCTTAATGACTTACTAGTTACTATTCCACCTAAAGAAATTATAGCAACTTCTGTTGTTCCTCCACCAATATCAACTATCATACTTCCTGTTGGTTCTCCAACTGGAAGCCCTGCTCCTATTGCTGCTGCCATAGGTTCTTCCATTAGTACAACATCTCTTGCTCCTGCAAATTTAGCTGCTTCTTCTATTGCTCTTCTTTCAACCTCTGTTACTCCTGATGGATAGCAAACTATAATTCTTGGACTAGTAAAGGCACTTTTGCTAGTTACCTTTTCTATTAATTTTTTTAACATTGTTTGTGCTATGTCAAAGTCAGCTATAACCCCATCTTTTAATGGTCTAATAGCTACTATATTTCCTGGTGTTCTTCCTATCATTAACTTAGCTTCAGCACCTACTGCTAAAGGTCTTCTTGTAGCACTATTTATAGCAACTACTGAAGGTTCACTTAAAACTATACCTTTCCCCTTAACAAAAACAAGCGTATTTGCTGTTCCTAAATCTATTCCCATATCCTTATTACTACTGAAAAATCCCATATGAATTCCCCTTTCGCTTATATTATTCCTTTTTCTTTTAAACTTACAAATTTATATTTTCCAATTATTAAGTGATCTAGTAAATCAATTCCCATTATCTTGCTACACTCTTTTAATCTTATAGTAATATTAATATCTTCTTTACTAGGTGTAGGATCTCCTGATGGATGATTATGACAAATAATTATACTTGAACTACTTTTTTTAAGAGCTTCTTTAAATATCTCCCTTGGATGTACTATAGATGTATTTAGGCTCCCCTTAAACACGTCTTTAATACCTATAATATTATTCTTTGTATCTAACATTATCAATTTTAATATTTCTTGCTTTAAACCAACCATTTCATTCATTAAAAGCTTTGATATGTCGCTTGGTGAAGATATATTTATATTTTTCTTTAAAAGATTTAATGAACTAATTCTTTTAAAGAGCTCACCCATAGCTAGTATTTGGCTTGCTTTTATGTTTTTAATTCCTTTTATATTAGTAATTTCATTAATATCTGTTTCTAATAAACCACTAAGTCCATCAAATTCAGAAAGTATTCTTGTACTTAATGAAATAACATTTTCGCCTCTTGTTCCTGTTCTTAAGATCACAGCAAGAAGTTCTGCATTACTTAACACTTCTGGTCCATTAAGCAATAGCTTTTCTATAGGTCTTTCTTCTTTTGGTATATCAATAACTTTTATACTATTATTCATCTATGTAATTACTCCTCAAAATAATACTATTCTTATTATTAAATATACCCTAAATTATTATTCTTTAACCTTATTAAGCATTTTATTTAAAAGATTTAATGGTAGTCCTACTACATTGTAATAACATCCATTTATACCTTCTATAAATACACCACCATACCCCTGGATTCCATAAGCTCCTGCTTTATCAAAAGGTTCTCCAGTTCTTATGTAATCATTTATCTCATCATCACTTAAAGTTGAAAATTTAACTTCTGTGTAAAGAGATTTTTCTTCTATTTTATTATTATACATATTTATAACTACTATTCCAGAATAAACTCTATGAGTTTTTCCACTAAGTAATTTTAACATGTTATATGCATCTTCTTCACTGGTAGGCTTTCCTAATATTTTATTATCTAAAACCACTATAGTATCTCCTGCAATTATTATTGCATCTTCTTTTAGGCTCTCTTTAACACCAAGAGCCTTTCCCTTGGCTAATGTAATCACATATTTATCTACATTGTTTTCAAATAAAACCTTATGTTCATCAAAGTCACTTATTATTATGTCAAATTCATCTATTATTCTATGTAATAATTCTTGTCGTCTTTCTGAGCCTGACGCTAAAACATATTTCAAACCTATCACATCCTATTTTTATACATATTTTATAGTATTAACAAAAGGTGATGTTTTAAACTCTAAATATTTAATGCTTAATTTAACAATGAATAGATATAAAGACAAAGCCATTTATTCCTATCTTATATCTTATATAGTTTATCATTATATAAGACTTCAAACAAGTGGCTTTGTCTTTCTTTGTTTAATTTTTATTTATTTTTAATAGTTTTGTAATTTTTATCCATGATTGCTTTTTATTCCTGTACTTTACTTAATATTGAATAAATATACTCTACTTCTGATACTGTATTTTCTCTAGTAATTAATTCTGGTAACGCCTCTATATGAGCTTTATACTCTTTCAATATATCTACACCTTTACCATCACTAACTTCTTTTAGTTCTTTTGTCCAAACCTTAAAATCTTTTGTATTTATTTCTTTAACTTCTTCATCATTTGCAGTGTTTATTATTTGCAAATAACCTTCTGTTATTGCTGCAATTTGCCCTTGAACTTCATCGTTCTGATTTAACACCATACTTATTTTGGCATTTTCTACTCCTTTTGATTTTAGTTTCTCCGTTACTTCTGCTAACTTATCTTCACTTGTTACACCTGCTAACACTCTAAACTTTCCAGTCTCATCTTTTGCAATAAAGGGATTAAAATCATTCCCTATCTTAGCTACTACCTGCTTAGCATTATCTTCTTTTGAAAAATATCCACATTGTATAAAAGAAAATTTTTGTTCTTTAAATTGTTGTTCATTATTCTGTGTATTATTATTCTGAGTATTGTTATTTGTGTTTATTACTGGTTGCAATCCATTGCTATTTATAATAGGCATAACTTTTAGCACTACCCATGCCCCAATTAAACCTATAGCTATAGCAGCAAGAGTTGTCATAACTAATGAAGTTATAAACTTAGCTCCATCATTTTTCTTTTTGTAATGATATTTTGTGTACTTCACTTTATCATCCCCCCTTCGGTAATTAACAATTGACGACTAACAATTAATTGTTAGTTTAATTACATTTTGTATATTAGATATATATTCTAATATTTTTGATAATATTCATTATGTAAAATTATTTTTTAAATTCCGAAGCAATTTTCTAGTACACACTTTGCGCTGCAAATAAAAATAGTTACACCATAAAATAATGGTATAACTATTTTTATTTGCATATTTATTTAATTATTAATAAATTCTATTTTAGTTCTTTAAGTACTTCTAATAAATAATCCCAAACATTTTTTACTGATGTTATACTCATATGTTCTTGTGGAGTATGAACATCATATAAATTCGGACCAAAGCTAATCATATCTAGCTTTCCTAATTTTTCATTAAATAATCCACATTCAACCCCTGCGTGTATTGCTACTATTTTTGCATCTTTTCCATACATTCTTTTATACACATCTTGGCAAATTCCTCTTACTTTTGATTCACTATCATATTGCCATTCTGGATATCCTGCAGTAGTTTCAAATTCTGCTCCAATAAGTTCTGCTATAGTCTTGCTTCTTAAAACTATTTCATCCTTTAAAGATGCAACTGAACTTCTTATTGCACTATCAAATTCAACCTTAGTTCCATTGGTAGTAACAACTCCTAAGTTTGTTGAACTTTCTACTAAGTCTTTTATTTCTACGCTGTTTGTGTTTATTCCATTTGGTATTAAATATAATAAATTAACAGCTTTTTCAGTACATTCCTTACTGAATACTTTTTCTATCTTTTCGGTGTTTTCTAAAATACTAACATTTATTCCTGGATCTTGTGTCTTTAATTCATTTATTAAAATTGGATTCCATTCATTTATTAATCCTTTAGCGTTCTCTAAATCATCACTTTTTAAGGCTATTATTGCATCAGCTTCTCTTGGAATAGCATTATTTTTAGATCCACCATTTATTGAAACCAATTTAAAATCTAAAGTTAACAAAGATTTTAAAATTCTACCCATTATTTTATTAGAGTTTCCTCTTTCTTTATTGATCTCCATTCCAGAATGGCCGCCCTTTAGTCCTCTTACTGCTATATGTAAGAAATTATTGTAATCTCCTGCTTCTTCTAAATTTACATTTAATACATGCTTACTTCTTATCCCACCTGCACAACTTACTAATAGATGTCCTTCTTCTTCATTATCTAGATTTAATAATATCTTTCCAGTTACATGTTCTTTAGCGATAGCCATTGCTCCTGACATACCAGTTTCTTCGTCTGTAGTTATTAAAACTTCAATAGGTGGATGTGATATATCTGTTGACTCTAATATAGCTAAAGCATAAGCTACTGCAATTCCATTATCTGATCCTAAAGTAGTATCTGTTGCATAAACCATATCATCAATTACTCTTAATTTTAAAGGGTCCTTTTCAAAATCATGATTAGTTCCTTTATTTTTTTCACAAACCATATCCATATGACCTTGAAGTATTACAGTATCAGAACTTTCATACCCCTTTGTTCCAGGCTTCTTTATAATAACATTTAATGCATTGTCTTGAATTACTTCTAAATTTAACTTTTTAGCTACACTTACCAAATAATCACTTATAGCCTTTTCATTTCCTGATCCTCTTGGTATTTGTGATATCTCTTCAAAATATTTAAAAACATTTTTTGGTTCTAAATTTTGTAAAATATTCATGTTTTTTTCTCCCTTCTTAGTAAATTATGTTAGAATTAATATATAGTTTTAGTATATCATAGTATATATGATACTTAAATTCTATTTTTTTATTATAAATATTCTAAATATTCTTTATATTTAACAGTTTTTAATTTAAGTGTGAGGTGATTTTTATGCAAAAAACAAAAATGATTTTTACAATTGGACCTGCTAGTGATAACGAAGAAATTCTAAGAAAATTTATAGAAATAGGGATGAGTGCAGCTAGATTAAATTTTTCACATGGCACTCACGAAACTCATAAACAAAAAATAGATCTTATAAAAAAGGTTAGGGAAGATTTAAAATCTCCTACTGCTATTATTTTAGATATTAAAGGTCCAAAGATTAGAACGCACAACTTTGTAAATGATGGTGTTCTTTTAACTGAAGGTCAAAAGTTTACTTTTATTTGTGGTAATGAAATACTGGGTGATAATGAAAAATGTTCTATATCCTATACTGACTTATACAAAGATGTCAAAATCGGTGGAGAAATTTTAGTTGATGATGGTTTATTAAGATTCAAAATAGAAAATGTAACAGGAAATGAAATTAATTGTATAGTTACAGTGGGTGGAACTATTAAAAACCATAAAGGTGTTAATGTTCCTAATGTTAAAATAAACCTACCTTCCATAACCGAAAAGGATAAAGAAGATTTAATTTTTGGATGTGAAAATAAAGTAGACTTTGTTGCTGCTTCTTTTATAAGAAAAGCTTCTGATATAGATGATGTAAGAAAGGTTTTAAAGGAACATAATGGTGAATATATCCAAATTATTGCTAAAATAGAAAATCAAGAAGGTGTAGATAACATAGATTCTATAATAGAAGCTTCAGATGGAATTATGGTTGCTAGAGGTGATATGGGTGTTGAAATTCCTATTGAAAAAGTACCTATCATACAAAAAAATATAATAAGAAAATGTAATGAAGCTGGTAAAATAGTTATAACTGCAACTCAAATGCTTGACTCTATGATAAGAAATTCTCTTCCTACAAGAGCTGAGGCTTGCGATATATGTAATGCAATCTTTGATGGAACTGATGCTATTATGTTAAGTGGAGAAAGTGCAAGTGGAAATTATCCAATAGAAGCTGCTATAACCATGTCTAAGATAGCAATAGAAACTGAAGAAAACTTAGACTACAATTACTTAAACAAGCGATTAAAAGAACCTTCATTGACTTCTTTCTCTGAAGCTATTAGTTATTCAGCTTGTAGAAGTTCAAACCTCTTACATGCAAAAGCAGTTGTTGCTGCTACTAATAGTGGTGCAACAGCTAAGCTTATATCAAAATATAGACCTAAATGCCCAATTATTGCTATAACTCCTTATGATGAAGTTAGAAGAGGCTTGAATCTTAATTTTGGAATTTTCCCTACTAAATGTGATGTATTTACTACTACCGATGAAATACTATCTGAAGCTAAAAAAGTTGCTACTAACCTTTCCTTTGCAAAACAAGGCGATGATATAATAGTTGCTGCTGGAATGCCAAGTGCTGAAATCGGTGGAACTAATATGCTTAAGATTGAAAAAATCTGATAACAATTGTTATATTTTGCGAAGCAAAATTTCTAGTTCATAGTTCACAAGGCACAGTTCACAGTTGTTTTCATTTTATAAGTAACAGGGAACAGGTATCAAGTACTAAATGTAAACTATAGATTTATTTTGCGAAGCAAGCTTCTTAGGTAAAAAGTAACAGGTATCAGGGAACAGGGAACAAGCTCAATTATAGTCTTCTACACTTAACTAAGTTTTTAATTTCCCTCACCAATTATTTTTTATCAATAACTTAATTCATTATTAATTTAAATTCTTAATATAAGTTGGCGAAGGTAAATAGACGGTGAAATAAGCATATAGCGAGAATTTAGAAGTACTTGGTGAAGGAAGAACTACTATGCCTTAGTGTTGTTGGTTTGTCTGAGGGCAGCGAGTTTAACCAAAACTCTTGGCATAGTAGTTCTCCAAGCCTAGCACTTCTTTGCGTAGATATTTAGCTTATGAAACATATCTATTTATCGTAGCCTTTATATTTGCAATTTATATCTTTTATTAATTAAAAAGTCCTTTAAACAAGTCTCCTAATGAAACTCCTTCATCTGAATCATTGTATTTCATATATTCTTTTGATTTTTCTTCTGCATCTTTTATTGTTAATGATATCTTCTTGTTAACTTTATCTACATCTAAAACTTTGACTTTAACTATTTGTCCTACTTTAAGTACATCAGATGGCTTTGCTATGTTTTCTTCTGTTATTTCATTAATGTGAACTAATCCTTCTACACCAGGAAATAGTTCTACAAATGCTCCAAATTTTAGCAAATTAACTACTTTTCCTTCTAAAATGTCTCCAACTTTTAAAGTTGTTGCATTAGTTTCCCATGGATCTTTATCTACATCTTTTAATATTAATGAAACTCTTTCATTTTTTGTATCTACTTCTCCAATGAATACTTCTACTTTATCTCCTACACTTACTACATCTTCTGCATTATGAACTCTTCCCCAAGATAAGTCACTTAAATGAATTAAACCTGTTATTCCTCCAATATCTACTATTGCTCCAGCTTTAATTATTTTCTTAACTATACCACTTCTCTTTTCTCCTGATTTTACAGATTTCCATAATTCTTTTTTCTTATCTTCATATACAGCATCTTCTAATACTCTTTTTGATGCAACTATCTTTCTAGCTTTAAAATCTAGTTCTATAATTCTAACTTCTATTTCTTTTCCAACTAATGAACTTAATTCTATTCTTTCTCTTGATGCCAATGAAGCTGGTATAAATATTCTTATGTTTCCATAATAAGCAACTAGTCCGCCTTTAACTTCTTCCTTAACGTATACAGTTATATTTTCTTCATTATTAAATGCGTTTAAAATATCTTCCTTTTCTGTTATTTCTAAAGCTCTTGTTCTTGAAAGTTTAACATAACCTTCTCCATCATTAGGTGATAAAACATATACTTTTATTTTATCTCCTTTACTTACAACTTCCCTTGGATCTTTATCCATGTTAGTTAAATCTTCTTTTAAAATCATTCCATCAAATGCATAATTGATATTTACCATAACTTCTTTATCATTTACATCAATTACTTCACCGTCTAATATATCTCCAGTTCTTATTCTCTTAACATCAAAGTCCTTTAGTAAGTCCCCCATTGTTTCTTCTAAAATTTGGTTAGTCATGTACTTCACTCCTTAAAAAAATCTTGTATCATAAATTAATTTTAGAATAATATGTTATTGATTACAAGTATATACGCTTCAATAAATATTTTTATACTCCTAAATATATCTTTGCAATAATATAAATTAAATATGCTATAATTATATATATTATATAATTATAGTTTTAATTAGGTAAGTAATATTTTTTAACTCTTTTAATGTTAATTAATATTGTAAAATAGCAGTAATATTACGATATAAAGAGTATTTTTTACTTTTTATCTAATTTACTATCAAAAATCCTATTATTTAACTTTAAATGCATTTTGAGAAATTATATTTCTTACTGTAATATATAAACATAATCTTTTCTTGGAGGTGAAACTTATAAAAAAGAATAACAAAAAAATAATAATAACCTTATTTTTGACATTTGTTTTTTTAACTTCTAGTTTTCTTATCGATACAATATCTATATTTGATAATGTAACTCATGGTGAAATTACTGTATCTGCTAAACCTAAAAGTTCTGGTGGATTTAAATCAAGTTCTGGATTTAAGTCAAGTTCTAAATCTAGTTCTAGCAGCTTTAAATCAAGTGGTGGTAAATCCAATGTGTCTAAATCATCAAATTCTTTTAAAAGCGGCTCTTTTAGTAATAGCTCTAGTAGTTCATCAAATAGTTCAAAATCTAGTAGTAATAGTAAGACAAGTACTTCAAGTTCCAATTCAAAATCTACATCCGGCTCATCTAGTGGCTACAAAAGTGGTTCCTTTAGCAATGTAGATAAAGGTAAGTCTGGAACATCAAAGAATTTTTCATCCGGTTCCTTTAGTACCACTGATGAAAATAAAAATAATTCAACCGACACTGCTAATGAAAATAAAAATACCCAAGATAAAGATTATAAAGACACAACAACTAGTTATGATGGTGGTTTTTCTTTTGGAGATATAGCTTATGGCTTATCTGCTATGAGAAATTTAGGTTTTAGTAGAGGGGGATCTTCTTTCTCTTTAAGCTCTATTCTAACCCTTGCTATTATCTTCATAGTTATAGTTTTTGTAGTAAAATCGTATTTAAAAAATAGAAAATATTAATATTAGGAGGATACCAATTATGGGAATATTCACAAGAATGTCAAATATGTTAAAATCGAAAGTTAATTCAACATTAGATGAAATGGAAAATCCAATAGAATTGTTAGATCAAAAAGTTAGAGATATGGAAAAGCAACTTAATTCTGCTAAATTAAATTCAGCTCAAATAATAGGTAATGCTCATGAAATTAAAAAGAAAATGGAAGCATCTGAATTAGAGATAAAAGATTTCGAAGATAAGGTTAAATTAGCTTTATCTAAAAATAATGAGGATTTAGCTAAAAGAGCTTTAGCTAAAAAAATAGAAGCTGAAAAGAAATTTGCTAACTTAAAATCTAGTTATGAAGCTGCAAGAGAACAAGCTGACACTATTAAGAAGAACCTTGCTGCACTAGAAGCAGAAATTGAAAAGACAAGAAATTATAGAGATGAGGCTGCTGCAAGATATAGTAATGCTAAAGCATCTCAAAAAGTTAATGAAGTTCTTGCAAATGTTCAAACTAAATCAAACTCTATTGAAATTGATAGTATAGAAAGAAAAATCCAAAGACATGAATCTTTAGCTAAAGGATTAGGAGAGCTTAGAGATGTTGATACATTTGATAGTGAATTTGAAGCATTGGATGCTGTAGATCTTGATTTAGAACTTGAAAAATATAAGAATATTAATTAGGTGTATAAATGTCAAATACTATAGATTTTATAAATAAAGAAAAAGAGAATATAGGAAAAGTTTATACTGATATAACTTATGCAATAAGTGAAATAAGTCCTTTTCTTGATGAAAGTTTTTTAAAGAAGCGAAAGTATTACTCTAAACTCCCTATATTAAAAGAATATATGGATATGATAAATGATGAAGAATATGCTTCGAAAAATAAGAAGTTTTCCTTTTTTAGAAAAGATGATACGATATCAAATTTAAATAAATATAAGCAAAATAATTTAGAAGCTTTTAATCAATTTCAGAATTGTTCTAAATGTTCATGTTTAAATTGTATAAAAGAATGTAATTTCGAAAGTTGTAGTGGTTGTAGATCAAATTCATATATTAAGAGTTGCGATAAAAATAAGTTAAATGTTCGTTTTCACAGTAACTTTATTTTAGACTTAACTAATAACAATACTGGAAAAGCAAGTAAATATAAGGTTCTTGCTACATTAGAAAGTTGTGATATTAATAGATTATATATAGCACTAGAAAACATTTATGATTCTAATGATAAATTTATACTTTATTACTATCCTGGTATTTCAAACGATGATTTTGGTGAAATAACAGATGAAGAAGAGTTTAATTTAATTGTTGAAACTTATGAACAAAGTTGATTTTGCAAAGCAAAATATTTCAGTGCACAGTGCACAATTCACAGTTCACAGTTTTTGGAATAATGGAACAGATATCAAAAAACAAGGAACAGGTTATAAATTTAAAATTAAGAATGGATAATGCATAATTAAGGAAAAAAATCCTTAGGATTTTTGAAAAGATAAGCACATCTACTTCAGTCAAGCTTAAGTAGATGTGCTTTCATACTAAGTTTAGTTTCAAGATTTATTATTGTATTACTTTCATTTACAAGGTTTATATTTAATAAATAAATGCAAAAAAAGAACTTCTCCTTGAAGTTCTTTTTTAATCTAAACAATTTATCTAGTGAATACTATTTCTTCCTCATTAGACATTTCTTCATTAAATTCATATCCATCTAAATTAAATTTTTTAATTTCTTCTATTTCTTCTATTTCATTTTGAATAATGTATCTAGTCATCATTCCTCTTGCTCTTTTAGCATTTAGGGAAATTATTTTATATTTATCTCCTCTAAGCTCTTTAAAAATCGGTGTTATGACGGTTATATCTTCTCTCTTAAGTAATCCTTCAATTGATTTAAAGTATTCTTGGGATGCTAAGTTTATTATAGTCTTATTTTTGTGATTTTTTATATCTTCCAGAATACTTTCTTCCAAAGAATTATCCCAAAACTCATATAAATTTTTAAATTTATCTACAGGTAATTTTATTCCCATCTCTAATCTATATTCATTAATACCATCTAAAGGTCTTAATATTCCATATAATCCTGATAAAATTCTTAAATGATCATTTGCATAAAAAAGTTCTGAATGGGATAGACTTCCAACATCCATTCCTCTGTAAACATCACCCTTAAATGCCAAAATTGCTTGTTTTGATGTTTCTAAATTAGTTGTCCATTTTTCAATTCTATCTTTATTTAGTGTGGCTAATTTTGTGCTTATTTTCATAAGTTTTTCTAAAGAATAGCTATCATAATTTTTAAGTTCCTTATTTATTATCTTTGATTTTGCTAAAAATCTTGGTTCACTCGTTGGTAAGTTATTATCTTTCTTTTCAAAATCTAAAGTCTTTGCAGGAGAAATAACTATTATCATAACCAATCCCCCTTCCTTTTTCTATTATACTATCTTTTTCTTTTTCATTTCACCATAACAATAATTTATTATATCACTTCTTTTTATTATACCAATAAATATGCCTTCATCATCTACTACTGGTACAAAATTTTGATTTGTTGCAAGAGAAATTAAGCTCTCTACATTTGAGTTTATTGATACACTTTTATGTTTTCTTTTCCTTGGAATATCAGTTACCTTAACATTTTCTGTATTCCTAAAGTTTAAATCTGGAGTACTTTTCAACTTCCAAAGTAAATCTCCTTCTGTTAATGTTCCTACATATCTACCTACTTTATCTATTAATGGAATAGCCGTATATCCATGGTGTTCCATTCTCTCTATCACTTGCCTCATTGTTGCATCTAAATATTCATATATAACTTCATTTTTTGGTGTTAAGAAAAATGCTATATTCATATTTTATCATTCTCCTATACTTAAATTTTAAAACTAAATCACGTATATATTTTATCACATTTGAAATGTAATTGTTTTAAATTTATAATTATTTAATACTTTATTAATCTATCATATATTTTTTTAATTTTATATCCATAATTTATATATTCGATTTCATCTATAATGGTAGAAATTTCATTGTATACTTCTTCTCCACTAAAAGTCTTTTTAACTATTAATTCATTCATCACTTTATTATTGCATTTAGGACACTTTCCAAGAGATATAAATCTCCACTTTACAGGAGTAAAATTATATTCAATATCTAAATTAATATTACACTTTGGGCATTTTTCATTAAGCTTTTTTATATCTAATTTATATTCTTCTAAATTTTTTATATCCATTGCTGGCATATTATAGATATCCTTAATAATATAGTTCTTAACCGCTCTTGAATTATATATTCTCTTAAATACTAAAGAAGTGTACACCGCATCATTTAAAGCATCATGTAATTTATTATTGTCAATTTTTATCTTCAATTCTTCTAATGCATTTTTTAAACTTAATGACTTCTTCTTAGCTAAGATTTTAGTTGAGTATTCTTGTAAATCTAGATAGTTTTTAAGCCACTTTAAATTATCATAATTATGATACATAGCATTATTTATTATTTCGATAATATCATCTTTTGCCCATGAACAAATAATATCATCATCTTCTATCATCATAGCTAATCTTTCTATTCCTTCTTTAAAAGAAATTCCTTTTTCTATATCTTCTATTGTTATATTAGTAATTTCAGATATTTTAGGATTTAATATAGGAATAGCAACTGGCTTAATATATGTCTTAAACTCTTCTAATGGTTTCATATAATTATCTAGCTTTATTGCCCCTATTTCTATTACTTCGTTATCTAATTCTGCATTCTTTAAATTTGGATATTCATCAAATATATTTGAATAATACTTATGTATTCCTTCTAAATTATTAAATTCTAAATCAATTATTATAAATGCCATTAGTGTACCTCTCAAAAATTTTATTCATAGGTATATTATGCCATTTTTATTAATGATTTTCACTATAATTTATAATTTTTAATATAAGAATTTCCTGAAAATCAAAAGAATAAAGAGCTGCCGCAAAGACAGCTCCACTTATTTAATTATCACTAAAGTCAATCCCAGCTAACTTCATTAAATGAACTGCATTTTGGGTTTTACTTTTACCAATTCTTAGTTTATAGTCAAATTTTATATTATTTTTTTCGTAGTATTCTTGAAAATTATAATTTTTTAACCATATTTTTGTTTTTTCTAAATCACATAATTCTAAATCATGTGTAGACACAAGTCCTAAAGCTTTATTATTAACCAATTGATTTATAAGCACCTTTGCTCCTTCATGCCTATCTTTTGAATTTGTACCTTTAAATATTTCATCTAATAAGAAAAATACTTTTTCCCCTTTCTTTGCAGCTTCAATTAATATTTTTATTCTTAATATTTCTGCATAAAAAGATGATATACTTTCTTCTAAATTATCTTTAGTTCTCATGCAAGTATATATACTAAAAATACCACAAGTAAAACTTTTACTGCAACTTGGAGCTCCTATATAGCTTAGTAATAAATTTAATCCTATTGTTCTTAAAAAAGTACTTTTCCCAGACATGTTTGAACCGGTAATTAAAGCAACTTTTTCATTTGATGTTAATGTAAAACTATTTACTACTGCTCTTTCTCCTAACATAGGATGGCCTATATCTACTGCTTCTACTATATCTTCATCGACTATTTTAGCATAACTCCAGTTTTCAAAATCAAATGAAAGATTACTTATACTTGATAGTGCCTCAAATTCTCCCATTATGTCAAGCCACTTCTTAAGCTTATCTCCATTTATTTTTCTCCATTCTTCTAAATTTCTTAAGATAAAAATATCTGAAAGTATTGTTATGTTTAATAGCAGATAATATGCATTAGATGAACTATCCCCTAGCCAATCTACTAATTTTTTAAGTTCCTTCATTTCTTTAACACAACTTTTGCTATTGTTTTTTAGCTTAAGCTTTAGATCTTTTAAAAATATAGACTCAAAGTTTTCATTATCTATCAGCATTAACAAATTTGTATATGCTTCTATATCTTTTTTATGCTTATCAAATAATTTTATTATTGGTATCAAATCTTTTGTAAGTATTTTTACAACTAAATAATTAATCATAAACATTAAAATCAAATAACTTATTGGTAATACATTAAGAATTACTAATACTACTGACATCACAGTAATTACTATAAATAAATATGGAATTATTTTAAATAATGGTTTTATTTCATTTTTACTTTTTGCCCATTTTAAAAGTTCATCAATATCTTTTGTTCCACTTTTCTTAAGTGTGGATTTAACTTCTAGACTTTGTCTCCATTCAACTTTACTTCCTAATTCCTTAATTGCATCTTGTTTTTTTAATATTTCATCTCTAGTTGGAATACTTTCTAAAGTTAACATTTTAAACAATTTACTTCTTCCAAATTTCGTTTTAGTTGAATTAATCATTTGAAAAAGCGAGTTTCTCCCAAATATATCTAAATCGCTAACAAATGGATGCTCATCTTTTAAAAATTCTTCTCCTTTATCTTCATTTTCCTTAAATTCACCTTTTATTCTAGATATTCCTTTTCGATTTATATTTATATAAACTTCATATTCCTTTTTCTCATTTATCTTTATATTGTGATAATAGGCTATTATGATAAATATAATGAAAAGTAAAATTAAAGACATAATTAATGATATAATATTTTCTCTTTTGTAAAAATAATACGATAGTATTATAGCCACCCCAACTATAAGTAATCTTAATATAGATAACTTGGATATAATATAATTTAATTTTTCTATGTTAGCTTTATATTTTAATATTTTTTCTTCATAAAAACTTAATGCCTTGTTCACTTTCATACCACCCTTCATCATTATTTTATCATAAAACTTTAAACTTTCTCATTAATTCTTAAGTAAAAGAACTGAAGTAAGAAAATTATAAAAAATTATTCACAAGGCAATATTTTGGTAATTTCCTCGTAAATAATAAAAGAGGCCTTACGGCCTTTTTTACTTAAGTGAATTATAAATAGTCTCTAAATTATATTTCATTCCTTCTAAATATGATTTATTATCTTCTTTTGTTTCTAAGCTATATATCTTTTCTACCTTAGCTCCTACTTCCTTTGCTAAAGTCTCTGATTCCTTTGCACTTGCTGCAGATTCGCTAAATACAACTTTAACATTATTTTCCTTGCAATAATTTATTAAATCTTCTAAGTTTTTAGGAGTTAATTCACCTTCTCCAAAAACATCTGCTATACTTTTTTGAGTTAATCCAAAATCTCTACATAAGTAAGCAAAGGCTGCATGTCCAGTGATAAAATCTTTATTATCAATTTCCTTAAATTTAGTTTCATATTCAGATTTTAAGCTAATAAATTCTTTCTTTAAAGTTCCATAGTTTTCTTCATAATAATCTTTATTATCAGAATCTATTTCTGATAATGCATTTTTTATATTCTCAGCTTCTTTTATTGCATTTTCTAAACTTAGCCATACATGAGGATCCTTTCCACTATGTTCATGGTCATCATCTTCTTCATGTTCATCTTCATTATGTTCATCTTCTAAAATTTCAATAGTTTCAATCCCTTGGCTTGCCTCAACAACCTTAACATCTTTATTTTCAATTGTATTTAAAACAGAATCTATCCATTCTTCCATTCCTAGTCCATTGTATATGAACATATTTGTGTTTATTAAATTATTTAAATCTTTTGGTTTTGGATCAAAACTATGTGCATCACTACCATCTGGTATTATTGAAAACACTTCTACTTTGTCTCCACCTATAGCTTCAGCAAAATCTTTTAAAGGACTAATAGTAACTCCTACTCTTAGTTTTTGCGAGTTGTCCTCATTATTTTTGTTAGTACAGCCTGAAAAGGAAAATATCATTCCCATTACTAAAGCTAAAATCAATAAATTTTTCTTCATTCATCCACCTCTTTTGCAAATGATTTGCATTATTTACTGATATAATTTTATCTCCATATACTATTATTGTCAAGACTATAGATAAATATAATTAATTTCTATATTTTTCTTTTTAACTATATTGCTTTCTCTTAATTGACATGTAAATATCAGTAACTGCTTAAATTTGCACATTAAAAGTATATCTATTGCCCTTTCAGTTCTCTTATCGTCATATTGTACAAAGGCATCATCTAATATCATTGGAAATGATATATCTTTATATATCATATTTATAAAAGCTAGTCTTAGGGATAAATATAACTGATCATTAGCTCCATTGCTCAGCATAGCTCCCGGTAATACCTCTACCCCATTTCTAACTTTCATTTCGTAGGAATCTGAAACCATCACATTATCATATCTGTCTTCTGTTAATTTATTGAAGTATTCTATAACACTTGAATTTAAAATACTACCAAAGTTACCTCTAACTTCTCTTATTGCTTCATTCATTTTTTGTATAGCTAGTTCAGTAGCTTTAAGCCTTAATTCCAATTTATTAATATTTTCTTGTACTTCTTCTATCTCCTCTTCAATTTGAGATATAGCTCTTTTACCTATAAACCTATTATTAATATCATTTTCTACATCTTTTATATTTTTCTCGACCTCAATTAATTCATTTGATTTTATTGTAACTTGATTATCTATCTCATCTTCTGAGGAATAACTATAATTTATGTTTTCATTTATAATATCTTTTAATTCTTCTTTTATAGCATCAATATCTTTATCCTTAGTCAATGCTTTATAGGTTTCCTCTATACTAGCTAAGCTTCTTAATACATCATCTCTTTGTTTTATTTTTTGCTTTATTTCTAATAGTTTTTCTTCTAAATTATACAAATTCATATCTTCTAGTCCTATGAATTCTAGCTTTTCCCTTATTCTTTTTTCTCTTATATTAAGCTCTTGTTCTAACTTATTAATTGACTCTTGTTCTTTTTCTATGTCTATCTTTATTGATAATATTTCATTACTTACTAAATCGTATTTGGATAACATTATCATAACCTCATTTGTATCATTTGTTTTAGCTAAATTCAATATATCCCTTATATATTCCTTATTCTTTTTATAATTATCTTTTACACTTTGTATGTTAAGTAAATTAACATGCTTTTCTTTTTCTGATATTTTTATATTTTGCTTTTCTTCATATAATACAAATTCATCAAAAAGCTTTAATTTCCTAATAAAATCTTCATATGAAGTTGAGCCTATAATTTTAGTAAATTTAAATATTTCCTTTTCTATTACTTTTATTTCATCTTCTAGCTTTTTTACACCTTCTGCACTATCATTAATTTCACTACCTTTTTTATTTTAGATTTCATAGTAAAAGATATATACATTAATACACCTAATATCAATGCTAGTATTATTGATACAATTAATGATAAAGCCGAATTTCCTTTTAATAATATTATTGATATTAAAAGCATCACAATAAGTATAGAAAATATATTTATTAATTTATAGCTCTTTTTTATTTTATTATCTGTGTTTCTTATATTGATATCATTAGGAACATGTTCTAATTTGAATTTAATTTCTTTTAATTTATCTTCATATTCTTCTAATAGGCTTGAAATTTCTTCTCTTCTTCCTTTAAAATTTATTGCATTTCCTATTAATGATTGTTTTTTCTCTATTTCTTTTTTAATTAAATTTATATCATTTATCAAATTTTCATAATTACTTATTTTTTCTTCTAAATTTTCTTTTTCCATAACAGCTTTTATAAATTTATTTTTCTCATCATTAGTTAAATTTTCTATAAAAATTATTTCTTCAAATTCATTTCTTTTATTTTGATAAAGTACTTTACTATTTTCTAATTTTTTTTCCTCATCTATCTTCATATCTAACAAGCTAAAATATAGTGAATTTTCATCTTTTATATCATTTAGTAAAACTTCATCTATTATCCCATTTCTTGAAGCTATACTTTCTTCTATATATCTTTCCTTCTTTTCTAATTCTTCTTTTTTCTTTAAATATTCAGTTATGTCTTCATATTCTTTCTGAAGCTTTACCTTCTTAATGTATTTTTTGTATATATCCAAGTTTTTTATTTCTTTTCTTAAAGATTTTCCGCTCTCTCTTAAATTTATTAACTTTTGTTCATTTTCAAGATTATTCTTAGATAAATTATACCCTTCATATCTTTCTTCTATTAGCAGGTTATATTTATTTCTAAGTAAATCTAATTGTCCATTTTTTCTTGTAGTGGTTATTGATTTTTTTATATCATCTAATTTTTCTAAAGCTTTTTGGATTGATATATTTTCCTCTTCATCACCTAATAAATTTGCAGCTTTATCTATTATCTCTTCTTCTCTATCTTTGGAAAAAGCCACTCCTAGCTGACTTATAAATAATGTTTTTATAAATGTTGAGGAGTTTACGTTTAAAAAATATTTTCCTGGCTCATCACTTGGGATATTTGTAATAATTTCTCCTGTTTCTGCATCTAATATCTCTGAGGTATCATCTTTCTTAGTTGTTCCAAAACTTCTTCTTATTATATATTTTCTATCATTATTCGATACATAAAGCTCTCCTCTTATTTTTCACCATCAATAGGCATAAACCTTATCCTATCATTATTCTTTATGTCCTTACTTCTTTTCGAATTCATACCATATAACCAAATTCTTATGAAGTTCTGAATTGTACTTTTCCCTTTTTCATTTTCACCATATATTATATTTATTCCATCTTCTAACTCTAATATTTTATTCTTTAATCCTGCAAAAGAAATTATATGTATTTTACTTATAATCATTTAAATTCACTTCCTCATTAGACAGACATTGTATACCTATTTTTAAAGCCATTTTTATAATCTCATCTTCTAATTCATTTTCTTCTAATAACTTTCTTGCAAAAACACCTTTAATTGAATAATCCTTTGATATTTTATCAAAATCTAGCTTTACTCCTGTTTTATCAACTACTTTCACAAAATAGAAATATTCTTTAATTTTTTCAAAAATTATTTCCTCATTTAGTTTTATATATGAATCTATTTCTCCCCTTAAAATAATTTTATACAAATTATTTTTTCTTTCAGTTTCCTCTATTGAAGAAACTATTTTATCTTTTATTTCTTCATAACTAACTAAATCACTTATATCAACATCTATTACATGATAATTTCTTTTGGAAGTTTTTAAAAATTTCAAATCTACTGAACCCTTGAAAACTTCCCCAATTATTACTCCTTTATCTCCAAGTTCATCAAAACCTCTTCCTTGTGGGCATCCAGCATAAGCATAACAAGTATTTCTTTCTCTTAATATACCACTATAATTATGTCTATGACCTATTGCTATATAATCCATATTGCTAGACTCTATATCTTTTAGTGTTATTGGATTATAAGCATTCCCACCTTCATTGTTTGAAATATCTCCATGAATAGTCATTATATTTATATATTTCTTATCAATATAAATGTTCTTCATAATACTTTTGTTAATATGATGAGAGGTAAATGCAGCTCCCCATATAACTACGCCTAAATCTTCTAGAGTTACACTTTCCATTGCTCCTTTAAAAATATGAACATTATTTGGCCACTCTATCATCTTATAAAAGGATTTTTCATTATATGGATCATGATTTCCTGGAGATATAAATACTTTTATATTTGATATTCTTTCTAGTTCACTTCTGATAAAAACTAAAGTTTTTTATCAACAGTTAAATTATCAAATATATCACCAGTTAGTAGTAAAATATCAACAGAATTCTGTACGCATATGTTAATAATTCTACTAAATACTTCTAGGAGTTCTTCTTTGCTTATTAATGATATATTTTTATTTAAATCCTTAAAAGGAGTATCAAAATGTAAATCTCCTGATTGTAATATTTTAACTTTATTCATATTATCACCTTTATTTTTAAAATGTAAACGAACTTTTGTTCTCATTTTATCATTTTTCTATTTTATATACAATATTAAAGTATTATAGAACAACAATAATATATTAATTTCTTTAAATTTATAGTTTTATTAATACTATATAATTAACAAAATAAACTCAAAAACAAGAAAAAAACTCCCAAAGGAGTTTTTTAAATAAAATTATTTTTAGTAATTTAGAAAAAATTCTATTACTTTATATTAACACTTATTTTCATTATATTTTAGCATTTTAATCTTAATTTGTTATATTTAATTCTCCAATTCCCATTGTAATGTCAAATATATATTTATTTTCTCCTGATGTCTTTGCTCTAATATTAGAGTTTCCAAGTCCCGATTCTGTTTTTATATTTACCGGTGCATCTGAAGGAATTTTTATATTTGCACTTCCCATTCCACCTTCAAATTTTAAATTTCCATTAATATCTCCTAATGATATATTAACATCTCCAACTCCACCTTTAATATCTATTTCTCCTGTCCTTTCATTTGTATAGATGTCAACTGAGCCAACTCCACTTGATAAATCTAACTTGTTGAAGGAGATATTTTCTATTAATAATTCTCCAACTCCACCTTGAATATCAATATCATTAACTTTCAAATCTTTAATATTATATTCTCCAACGCCAAAAGAAAATTCTATATCCTTGTTATAAGAATTAGGAATCTTTATTTCTAAATTGCTTGCATTATTAGTATTAATATTTATATTAAAAGCCTTTTTAGCCTTTTCACTAATAACTAATTTATTAGAATTTTTACTTACTGTTACCCCTCTTGATAAATTCCCGAGAGTTCCTGATATTTCTATATCATTACCTTCATAATTTATTATAGTTACATTACTTACTTCTATTTCTATATCAATTTTATCTATTCCTTCTATTGATTCTGTTTTATTTATACTTTCCCCGCTATAATTAACTGAATCATCTGAATTGTTATTCCTTCTACTTTCAATCCCAAATCTTATTCCACAACCAGTTAATAATGTAACAGTTAAAGACACTATTAAAATAATCTTAGAGATTTTTCTCATATTATTTCCCCCTTTAAATTATATCTAGTTTCTTATCTAAATGATTTATTGATGTAATTACTAAAATTACCATCCACAATATCCATAATAAAGATGATATTATATCTATTTCTATAAAAGATCCTATTTCAATATATACATATGGAAATAGTTTAGTTATAAGCCAATTAATCTTTGATACAAAACCTTGGATAATTCCTCCACCTATTATAACTGTCAATATACATAATCCTAGATTTTTGATATATGATGAAAAAATTACTATAAAAGATGTAATTATTATATAAGCTATTGTAGTTCCATATGCTGTTGCTAATGCTGTTACCTTAACTGCATCAGCCATTGAATTTCCTGTAAAGCTTGTTATAACATACACAATAAGAGCTATGATTCCTTGTAAAATAATGAATTCCATATATTTTGCAATTATAAATTCCCAAGATTTAATTGGTAAAGTAAATATCAATTTACCTTTATCCTTTGATATTTGTGATGAAAACTTTATTAATGAAACTATAAAATTAACAACTAAAAATAAAGAAACAAATGCAATGTTAATAACAGATATAAATTCTGCTACAAATGGTATCCTTATAAATGTTCCACATGTTGAAAATATTAATATTACAAGCGCCATTATATATAATATTTTATTTATTCCTGAATTGTATTTACCAAAATTATATTTTAAAATATTAAAAATATTCTTCATATTTCTCCTCCTATAAATTATTCTGTGAATATCTTTCTATAAATTTCATCTACTGATGCTTTATATCTTTCTCTTAATTCTTCAGCGTCTCCATATTCTATTATTTTTCCTTCTCCTAAAAATGCTACTTCATCAAATATTCTCTCAAGTTCACCAATATAATGAGTTGTTATTATCATTGAACTTTCTTCACTTAAATTTTCTAATATAGCATCTAGAATTTTTTCTCTTGATACTGGATCAACACCTGATATAGGTTCATCTAACATATATAGTTTTGCTTTTCTACTTAAAGTTAAAGATAAACTAAGTTTTTCACTCATACCTTTAGATAATTCTTTTATTCTTGATTTATCATCTAAATTCATGAAGTCTAAATAATATTTCATTTTTTCTTTATCAAAATCATCAAAGAAATCTGCATATAAATTTATTGCATCTTTTATTTTCATGGTTTTATTAAAAATATTTCTATCTTGTAAAAATGCAATGTGATTTTTAGTTTCAGAATTTATAGATATTCCATCTAGTTTTATATCCCCTTTATCAACTTTTAAAAATCCTTGTATAGTATTTAAAAGTGTTGTTTTGCCTTGAGCATTAGGTCCCATTATTCCTAGTACTCTTCCTTTTTGTAAACTTAAATTTATTCCATTTAATATATGCTTTCCTTTAAGAGACTTATATACATCCTTTACTTCTAATAAATTATTCATTTTTATCCTCCTTATATCTTGATGATATAATTGCCAATATAGTTTCTTTAGTAAATCCTAATGCTTTAGAGTCTTCAATAAATTTATCTATTGTTTCATTAAATAATTCTTGTCTTAACTCATTAATCTTTTTTTCGTCTTCAGTAACAAATTTTCCAATTCCTCTTTGAGTATATATTAAGTTTTCATTTTCCAATTCTGAATAAACTTTTTGTATTGTGTTTGGATTAACCTTTAACTCGCTTGCATAATCTCTTACTGACAAAATCCTTTCCCCTTTCTTTAATTCACCTGCAACTATTTTCTTTTTTATATAAGCAATTATCTGAAGATATATAGGTTCTTTTGAACTCAATTCAAGTACCATTTTTTTATCTCCTTTCTTATCAGTATTACTGTATTAATTACATAGTACACTGATACTGTTGTTTTGGCTACTACTTTTTATAGTCAAATATGTTAATTAAATCTTATTACATTAAATTATCTCGCTATTACTCCATAATATATAGCTTTTTATTTATTTTTATTACTATAAAATTAATTTTTATAATTCCCTAAAGAAAAAAGAAGCCTCTGAAATAAAAATTAAATTTTTATTTCAGAAAACTTCTCTTTTTGTGAATGGTCACAATACTAATTCTTTGGCGGTATATCCATATTGTATATTACCCCTAATTAAATTTGTTCCTGTGGCTTACTTTATTGAACTTTCGTATTGTTCAACCATTCTTTTTACCATCTCGCCACCTACGGAACCACATTGTTTTGATGTTAGGTTACCATTATAATCGCTAAATGGAACTCCTAACTCTGATGCAACTTCATTCTTGAATGCACTTAATCCTTTTCTTGCTTCTGGAACTAATGTTTTTGCCATCTGTAATTCCTCCTTTGGCTATTTGGTTTTGTAAACATTCTTTTAAATTTGAACTCCCTCTCATTTAAAAGCTTTTTGTTTACACTATTATATTAACCCTTATAAAAATTTATATGCTTAGTAATTTATAGCTACTTTAGAATATTTTATATAAAAGGATATTTTAAGTTTTTATGCACAAAATATGTATTAGATATAATACATATTTGG
>NZ_ASRV01000156.1 GCF_000401215.1 Clostridium sartagoforme AAU1
TTTTTCAAACTATAAATAATAATTTAAATTCTGAAGCTACACTAAAATACGAATCTGAAGATTTATCAAAAATAACTTTAGGAAATAATATTCCAATCTTTAAACCTACTGGAGAATATTTAGAGTCAATAAAATCTTCAACTATACTAAACGAAGAAAATCTTTGTAAGAATTTTGGACTTGGATATAAGAGAATTCCTGTTAGAGATAACTTCATTCCAGCTCCCAATGAGGTTGATGACTTTGTAAATTTTGTGAATAATCTTGATGATGATGCTCATTTACTATTTCATTGTCATGCTGGAGAAGGGCGAACAACTATGTTTATGGCTATGTTTCAAATGCTAAAAAACAGCTCTAATTTATCATTATCAACAATACTTAATGATCAAATTTCTGTTGGAGGAATAGTTCTTACAGATAGTATGTCTAGAGGAACCTTTTTAGAGTATTTTTATAATTATACCTTAGAAAATAGCTCATCAAATTATAAAGAAAGTTATTCTAATTGGCTTAAGAATAAAAATGGTTTATATATTGAAGGGGCTCCATTATATGAAAATAATTAAATAATTAAAATGAGTTAAAGATATTATACTATTAAGTATTAATAATCTTTAACTCATTTTTTATAATTTTAACTTTTCATGTATCTCTACTTTATTCATATCTCCAGACATTACTTCTATATTATCTTTAAAGTATATAAATTTATCTTTAGATAATCCTTTAAATATTATAGGAATAATCGGTGACTTTAACTTTTTATTCATTTCTGCTAAAGGAAATTCTATTAATAAATCTCCTTCCTTTACAATATCTCCTTCTTGCACAAATGCCTTGAAGCCATCACCTCTTAAATTTATACTATCTATTCCTATATGAATAAATATATCAAAACCATCCGTGCCTCTTATTGTTATTGAATGAAAAGTTGGTGAAATTGTTAAAACAATTCCCTTTATTGGTGATATTAGAACATTATTTTTGGGGTTTATCGCAAATCCATCACCTATAAGTTTCATAGAAAATATCGCATCTGGTACTTCTTCTAATCTTAATAATTTCCCAGTAACCGGTATGGTAATAAAGCTTTCTGTTTTAATTCCCTTTTTTATTTTCTCTATCCTTTTAGGCTTTTTAACTACTATCTCCTTACCATCCATAATATCTTTCATTTGTCCTTTAAGTATATCTGACTTTGGTCCAAAGATAGCTTGAATATTATCTCCTATTATCATTAAATCTGCTGATCCTAATGATCTAAGCTTACTTCTGTTTACTAAACTTAAATTCTTTACTGTAACCCTGACTCTTGTTATGCAGGCATCTAAATATTTTATATTTTTAGCTCCTCCAAAAGCTTCTAGTACATTATAGGCTAAGTCACCATCTGAAATATCTATATCAATTTCATTTTCTTCCTTTTCTCTTCCTGGCGTTTTTAAGTCTAATTTTCTTATTATATATCTAAAACCTAAATAATATATAACTGAAAATATAAGACCTATTATTATTACCCACCACCATCTTGTTCTATTTGGTAATATACCAAACAAGATAAAATCTATAAGTCCTCCTGAAAATGTCAAACCTATTTTAACATTTAAAATTTGCATTATCATAAATGATAGTCCTGCAAATATACAATGAGTTGCAAATAATACTGGTGCTACAAATAAAAACATAAACTCTATAGGTTCTGTTATTCCTGTTAAAAAAGATGTAAGTGCACCTGAAAATAATATACCTGCTACTAATTTCTTTTTTTCATTACTAGCTTCATGATACATAGCTAATGCAGCTGCTGGAAGACCAAACATCATGAATGGAAATTTTCCTGTCATAAATGTTCCTGCAGTGAAATCAACTCCATCTTTTAACTGTGCAAAGAATATGGCTTGATCTCCTATAATTAATTGACCTGATGAATTAATATATTCACCAAATTGATACCAAAATGGATTATACCATATATGATGCAACCCAAATGGTATTAATGCTCTTTCTATAATACCAAAAATTAATGCTGAAATTGTTTGGTTTGTTCCTATCATACTCCTTGAAAATAATAATAGAAAATTTTGTATTGGAGGCCATATTATAGCCATTAAAATACCTAATATAAGGCCTGATATAGCAGCTACTATAGGTACAAATCTTTTTCCTGAAAAGAATCCTAAGAATTCTGGTAATTGTATATCATAAAACTTTTGATATATTAAAGCTGATGCCATTCCTATAATTACGCCTCCAAATACACCTGTTTGGAGAGTAGGAATACCTAAAACCATATCATACATTGGATTTGTCTCTATATTCATGGGACTTACACCTGCTGTTATTCCCATAGTAATATTCATTATCAAAAATGCTACAATGGAGGCCAATGCTGCAACCCCGTCCCCATTGCTCATCCCAATTGCTACTCCCACCGCAAATATAAGTGGCAGATTAGAAAATATAATATCTCCTGAAGAAGACATTATATTTGCTGCTAATTGAATTTTATCTATAGCCAATATAGGAATGTTGCTTATTACATCTGTATTTTGAAATAAAGTTCCAAATCCCATTAAAAGCCCTGCAGCTGGTAATAATGCTACTGGTAACATTAATGATTTTCCTATTCTTTGAAGAATACCAAATGATTTTTTTAAAAATACAGTATTCATTTTTCCTCCTAATTTTCCAATTTACATAAGATTTAATCAATAAAGAAGTGGATATATATATATTTGCTTATGAACTTACTTTGCTCCAAGTAAACGCAAATTTATATATATCCACTTGAAAACTTAAGAAAAAACTATAAAAAGTTATTTAAAAATATATTTTTTATAATTTTCTAAAGAATAAAACATATATTAAGATCATAAATAAGTGCTTTATTGGTTACTTCTTAATACAGAAATAACCCTATGAATATGCATAGTTAAATATACTATTTCATCTTCATTTACTTTATAATCATAATTATTTTCTATATATATTTTTATTCTTTCTGCACAGTCAAAAGCTTCTGGATAACTTCTTGATGCTATTTCTAAAAATTCACTAGTATCATTTTCGTTTTGATTATTAGTTATTACTCTCTTAGCAAAATATTTAAGATGTGTTAACAATCTATCATAATTTAAATCTTCTTCATTAAATTCTACTGAATAATAATATCTAATTATATTTAATATACCTTTAATTATATTTGTTGCTACCACTGATTCTTTAGCAGTTTCTTGGTAGCTTGCATTGACAATATGCAATGCTATAAATCCTGCTTCGTCTTCAGGTAAGTTTATTCTTAGTTTATTATTTATATAGCCTACTGCCCATAATGCTATTTTGTACTCTTCCTTGTGTATTCTTCTTATTTCTTCTAATAAATCATTCTTTATTTGTACTTTATTTTTATATCTTTTTATTGCAAATGCAATATGATCAGATAAGGAAATATATATTTGCTTATCTAATTTTCTATTTAACTCTTTATCTGCATAAGTTATAATTTCATGTGCTAGTTCAAAAATTCCGTCTGGTATTTGATTTATAAGCTTCTTAAGTTTATTACCCATTCGCTTATCATCAACTACGAATACCTTTTCAATTTTATCATCTTCTATCTCTTGCCCTATTTTTCTTTTAAAGGCAATTCCAGACCCCATTAATATGACCTCTTTTTTAGTTTTTGGATCTATTGAAACAACTACATTATTGTTTAATATCTTTTCTACAATCATATCATTCTCATTCTCCTTATTTTGGAAAATAAAATACCTAAATTAAGATATTAACCTATCTTAACTTAGGTATTGCCTGCTTTACAGTAACAATCCATATTCTTACTTATAATTATAATATCATTCTTAATATTCACTGTCAAGGTTATAGGAAGTCAGCAATATAATTTTGTTAATTTTTACTAATTTTTATTTTGCTTAACTGGCAATATAATTATAAATTCACTTCCCTTACCAATTTCACTTTTAACTATTATGTTTCCTTTATGAAGAGTAACCAATTGCTTTGTAAGAGTTAAGCCTAATCCACTTCCTCCATATTCTTCTGACGCTTCATTATATGCTTGGCCAAATCTATTAAAGATAGTTTCATGATACTTTTCCTCTATTCCTATCCCTGTATCTTTAACAGATATTTTCACCTTTTTATATAAATCTGTTATTTTAACTTCAATTTGTCCTCCCTTAGATGTAAACTTAACAGCATTACCTATTAAATTAACTATACATCTCTCAATTTCAATACTATCACACTCTATTATTTTTTCTTCCATATCTGGATCTATAATAAGTTTAATACCATTTTCTTCAATAAAATCTTTCATAGATAAAACTGTTTCTTCTACTAAATTAACAATATCATGCTCCTTTATGTGTAACTTATATGAACATGATTCTATTTTTGAAGTATCAATTATATTATTTATCAATTTTAATAATCTATCCGAATTTCTTCTTAAAGTCTTCATATAATAATCTATTTTGTTTTTTGGTATTGGCTCATTTTTTTCATTTAAGTTAGTGATTAACTGTTGTGTAGATATAATTACATTAAGTGGAGTTCTTAATTCGTGGGACAAATTAACAAAATAATTATTTTTGTATCTTTCATTTTTAATAAGTTTATCGTAAAGTTCCTTATTTTCCTTGAGTTTATTATTTAATTCACCAGTTCTTTGTTCTACTAAACTATCTAATATCTTTACTCTATTCCAAACTACATATATTATTAAAACTACTATAGTAATATATATTATGTATGCTACAGGGGTTTCCCATGGCTTCATCCCAACCTCAAAGGTTAAATTCGTTGGAATACTCCAATCTCCACTTGAGTTTCTTGCAACTACTTTAAAGGTATATGTACCTGCTTCTAGATTAGTATAACTTGCATAATTTCTATTTTCAGAAAAAACCCATGATTCGTCTAATCCATCTAATTTATATGCATATTGAATCTTATTAACATTTCTATAATCTGGCATAAAAAAATTGAATTGTATATGATTACTTTTATAATTTATAAATATATTAGATAAATCTAAGAATTCGTGTTCTCTACTATAAACACTCTCAAGTGTAACGCTTGGTACAAATTTTTTTTCCTTTAATTCATGCGGGAAAAAATATGTAAGTCCATTTGTTCCACCAAAAAACATTTCTCCCTTAGTGCTTTTAAAATATGAAAAGCCATTAAATTCATTTCCTTGCAATCCATCTGCTGCAGTATATTCTATAAATTTATCTCTTTTAGTATCATATTTAGACAATCCATAATTTGTACTTATCCAAAGATTATCTTCTTCATCAATTAAAATTCCATAAATAAAATTGTTTGATAAGCCTTCGCTTTCTGTATATCTATAAAATTTTTCAGTTTCTCTATCAAACTTATTTAATCCATAGTGAGTTCCTATCCATAGATTATTTTTACTATCTATTGCAATTGATTTAACTGAATCAAAGCTTATACTATTATCATCATATTTGTCATTCTTATAATTCTTTATTTGTCCTGTAATTTTGTTTAAACTACTTAATCCACCATCTAGTCCAGATGCTATCCAAATTATTCCTTCATCATCTTCTATTATATCTGAAATCATTCCATCGGATATTCCATTCCTAAGTAGAATATCCGAATATGATTTAAATTTTTCATTTCTATCAAAAGTACATAAGCCCTCTCTAGTTCCTATCCAGAGGATACCTTCCTTATCAATATATAATGTTCTTACGTCATTTGAAACTAAGCAGTTATTACTTCCATTATTTAAAAACCTTGTAGATTCTTTAGTGGATTTATTATATCTAATTAATCCAACTTCTGTTGCTATCCAAATTTCATCATTTATTCCTACTATATCTCTAATATTATTTTCCATTAGTGCATTTGGATTATTTATATATTCAAACTTTGATATTTCACCACTTTTTCTATTTATTATATTTACTCCACTGTGTACAGTTCCTACCCATAAAAGACCTTCGTTATCTTCATATATTCCTGCAATCATTTTTTCACTTAATGAGTTAGGATCAATTGGATCACTTCTATAATTTTTAAATGAATTTTGTGGATCAAATAAGCTTATTCCTTCATATGTTCCAACCCATATATATCCTGACTTATCTTCAAATAAACTTAATATATTATTGCTTATTATGCTTTGCGTATCATATATTTTAGATTCAAAATTTATAAACTTTTTATTAACCTCATCAAATCTACTTAATCCATTATTAGTAGCTATCCATAACATATTTCTACTATCTCTTAATATATATCTAACAAAACTTCCAGGCAATGATTCATTATCTTCAGTATTATTTTCAAATACCTCTATTTTATCAGTGTTAATGTTTAATTGGTTTAATCCTCCACTATATGTGCCAATCCATAAATTATTTGCATCATCTGAATATAGTTTAAATATAAAATTATCACTAATTGAATTTTCAGAATCATTTTTGTAATATTTAACTATTTCATTTGAATCTTCCGGAACCTTATTTAATCCATTTTCAGTACCAATCCATAAATTATTATTATCATCTTTTATTATAGAGTATATAAATTGGCTACTTAATGTATATCTCTCATCCTCTGAATTATATAAACGTTCAAAATTATCTATATCACTATGATATATGTTCAACCCATCTTCGGTAGCTATATATATGTCATTGTTAGAATCTATCATTATTTCTGTTATATTACCATTTGATAGATTACATCCATCTACTTCTGGTAAATACATTTTAATCTCTTTAGTTTCTGCGTTTATCTTATTCAATCCCCTAGATGTCCCAACCCAAATATTACCTTCTGCGTCTTCATTTATTGCCGAAATATAGTTACTACTTATACTATTAGGTTTATCTTCTTTATACCTAAATATCTCGAACTTATCTCCATTATATCTATTTAATCCATCTGTTGTTCCAATCCACATATACCCTTTACTGTCTTGAAATATGTATTCAATAGATGTTTGAGATAGACCATCTTCAATAGTTATTCTCTTAAAATTAATATTTTTATCTTCATTAATTAGAGCAGATACATTTAAACTTATATTAGTTAGTATAGTAACTATCACTAATATATTAAGTATTATTTTGTATAACCTTTTATTCATCCTCATCCCTCGTAAAAAAATATAAATTCCAACTTTTTAATAAATATATTATATCAGATTTATTGTTTATTTATATAATTTTATGCATTTTTAGGCAATTCTATATTTTTTATACAAAAATAAGAGAGTGTAAAATTACACTCTCTTATTTGGCAGGGGCAGTAGGAATCGAACCCACAACCAACGGTTTTGGAGACCGCTACTCTACCAATTGAGCTATACCCCTTCAACAAAATTTATTCTATCATGACAATTTAATACTTGTCAACAACATAATTAACAAAATTCGCTTTTTTTGTAAACAATACCACTTTAATTATTATGAAGAATTTTATTATAAATAATAAATTATAAGTTTCAGATAATTTTTATAAATTACTGCAAAAAATTAACTTATAAGTATTTAATAAATATTAAGATACTTATAAGTTAATTTTTATTTGGCAGGGGCAGTAGGAATCGAACCCACAACCAACGGTTTTGGAGACCGCTACTCTACCAATTGAGCTATACCCCTTTGCAACAATAACTATTATATCTTATGTATACATAAAAATCAACCATTATTGCTACTTTTATTTTTTATAGCATCTATTAACCTTATAACATTGTCTGTTAATACCTTACTATTAGTGCTACTAGTCTCTAATTCTATATAATAAAAATCAGTTTTCATTTTATTCTTTAAGTCATCTAAGTTTCCTAATTCTTTATCATGAACTAATATAAATTTAGTTCCATCATAATCATAAGAATTATTTTTTATCTTCTTTACTTGTACTCCTAAATCTCTAAATAAATAATCAAATTTATCAGTATCTGTAATTATAGAATAATCCTTATAGTTCTTTAATTCTTCTTTTGATTTAGATAAAAATCATCCAACTCTTTAACTAATTTATTATAATTTTCTTCGTAATAACTTCTATTTTTAATGTCTCTTTCTTGTAATGCTGTCTTTATATTATATAATGCAATTTTATATTCATTAAATCCTAATAAATAATACGGATTTTCTTTATTTTCAGATTTTAATTCTGTTGTAATTGGCCTTATTCCTCTACTCATATTTATAATTCCAACATTAGAGTTTTTTGAGTTATCTATTATATCATTTATCCAGTCCTCGTAGTTTAATCCATTATATATAAATAAATCCATATTTAAAACATTGCTTATCATATTATCATTAGTTTTAAATGATTCTATCTCTTTTTCATCACTAAATAAATATTCAACATTATGATTATTTCCAACTAATGCTTTAGTCATTTCATACTGTTCTTTATTAACCGTTAATATGTTTAAATATATATCCTTTTCCTCATCAAACTCGTCAGTTGGATTAGCCATCAAAGGATTATAAGAAAATGTTAAACCTATAAACAAAATAGAAGTAAAAATAACTAATGCATATGTTAACTTCTTCATAAAAACTTCCTCCACGGAATTTATATTTTTTCATACTTTCATAATATCTTATCATTTGTATTTAAAAATTACAATTATATTATCATATTAATTACAATTATATTTATTTACTATTTTACTACATAAATATATATATTTCCATATTATGTATAACATTTAAACTTTCTTTTTTTGATTCTTTTAGATAGAATAGATGTAAGAAATTTATTTTAGTTCACAGTTCACAGTTCACAGTGCACAATTCACAGTTTTCTATGATTGATAGTTGCTAATGGAGAATTTAAAGTTTAGGAAATAATTCAACTTTGCTGAATTAAGAAAATTATATAAACTTTAGAAACTACATAGTAGTTTCATCATAAATTGTTGATCGTTAATTGTTAATTAGTAACTGTGCACTGTACCTTGTGAACCGAAAAGAAAGGAGAGTATTTATGCAGTTTTATGTTAATAATTTAGAAGAAACTACTAAAATAGGTTATTATATTGGTAAACTTTTAAAACCTAGTGATATAGTTTGCCTAACTGGAGATTTAGGAACTGGAAAGACTCATATAACAAAAGGGATTGCTAAAGGACTAGATATTGATGAACATATAACAAGCCCCACATTTACTATAGTTAATGAGTATGATTCAGGTAGACTTAAACTTTACCATTTTGATGTTTATAGAGTTAGTGATCCTGATGAAATATATGCTATTGGATTTGATGATTATATATTTTCTAATGGAGTTTCTATTATAGAATGGGCAAATTACATAGAAGAAATTTTACCAAAAGAATATCTTCATATTTTAATAGAAAAAGACTTATCTAAAGGTGAAAACTTTAGAAAAATTTCTATTACTCCATATGGAGAAAGATATAATTATATAAAGGAGTTAAACTTATGATAGTTTTAAGTATTGATTCTGCTTCTAAAGTAGCAACAGCTGCATTATTAGATGAAAATAACTTGATAGCAGAATATACAATAAATAATAAAATGGAACATTCTACTTTGATAATGGATATGGTAGATAAATTACTAAGTGATTCTAACCTATCTATAGATGATATAGATGGATTTATAGTTTCAAAGGGCCCTGGTTCTTTTACAGGTCTAAGAATTGGAATGGCTACGGTTAAAGGCCTAAGCTTTGGAGCAAATAAACCTTATGTTAGTATTTCAAGTTTAGATGCACTTGCATATTCTCTTGTAAGTTTTGATGGAATAATTTGCCCTGTTATGGATGCTTTAAGAGATAGTGTTTATACTTGTCTATATAAAGGTAACAATGGTAAATTAGAAAAATTAATTGATTATTCTGCTCTTGAATTGGATGATTTAATCAAAATTCTAAAAGATAAAAATGAAAAAGTCATGTTTACTGGTGATGGCTTAATTAAGCATAAAGATTACTTATCAACAAATCTTAATAATTCCTTTTTTGCTCCTAATCATTTAAGCATAATAAGAGCATCTTCATTAGGAGACTTAGGAATTAAATTACTTTTGGACAATAAATGTGATGAGTTAAATTCTTCTCCCTTTTATTTAAAAAAACCTCAAGCACAAAGAGAATTAGAGAAAAGGTTAGCGCTAGAAAATGAGAATAAGCTGTAGTTTAATGACAGCTAATGATATTAATGATGTATTGAATATAAGCAATTTATGCTTTTCTACCCCTTGGAGTAGAGATTCTATTTATAGTGAACTAAATAATCCCTTAGCTAAATATATAGTTGCTAAAGATTTAGAATCAAACTCCGTAATTGGATTTATTGGTGCTTGGATAGTGATGGGTGAAGCGGATATAACTAATATAGCCGTACATCCTAATTATAGAAATCTGACAATAGGGAGTAAACTATTATCTTCATTAATATCACTATGTGAAAATCTAGATTGTTCATTAATAAACTTAGAAGTTAGATCTTCAAATATTCCAGCTCAAAACCTATATAAGAAGTTTTTATTTATAGAAAATGGTCTTAGAAAAGGTTACTATACAGATAATAAAGAAGATGCAGTTTTGATGACTTACTTTTATAATAAAAAACAGGCATAAACTAATAGTTTATACCTGTTTTTTTATTAATTAGCTTCTTCAAATAATACTTCACTAACCTCTTCTTTAATCTTCATATGTTTTGCTAATATAAAGACTGTTATTGTGGTGGATAATATATCACTAACAGGTTGAGCAATCCATACTCCATCTAGTCCTAAGTTAAAAACTCTTGGAAGAATTATTATAAAGGGAGCTAGCAATATCACTTGTCTAAGTAAACTTAAAAACATTGCAGTTTTAGCTTCTCCTATAGATTGTATATAATTAGATCCTGTTATTGATATTCCTACTATTGGTAACATAAGTAAGTATATCCTCATTCCTTTAATTGATATATCCATAAATTTAGGATCTTTATTGAATATACCTATTATAGCTTCTGGAAATAATTGGACTATAATAAATGCAATTACTAATATTATTGTTGCTACCTTAGCTGAAAGCTTAAAGGCTTCTTGAGCTCTCTTTTCTTGCTTGGCACCATAATTAAAACCAATTATAGGTTGAGCTCCTTGATTTATTCCAAAAATAGGCATTAAACACATTAAGCTTACAGATGATATAGTTGCCATGGCCCCTATAGCTAAATCTGTTCCATATGTTTTTAAAACATTATTTGATATAATTTGAACAAAACTAGCTGCTATTTGCATTGCAAAAGGAGCTGCTCCAATTGATAATATCTTCATTGTTATTTTCTTATCTAATTTCAAACTTGACTTATAAAATCTTAAGTTAGATTTTCCCCTAATGTAATACAGTGTACCTATTATTGCTGTTACTAATTGAGATATAACTGTAGCTATCGCAGCACCTTGTATTCCCATATTAAATATGAATATTAATACTGCATCTAAAATTATGTTAGTTACACATCCAATTATCATAATCATTGCTGCTAATTTGGGATTTCCGTCCCCTCTTATAGTATTATTCAAAGCAAATGCTACCATATTAAATATAGTTCCTAATAAAATTATGTTTATATATGCTTTTGCATAATATAAAGTTTCAGCACTAGCTCCAAACCTTATTAAAATTATATCTCCAAACGCTAATCCTAGAATTGTTAATATAATAGAAATAATTATCGCTAATGTTATAGCATTTCCAATTACTTTAGATGCTTCTTCTTTTTTCCCTTGTCCAAGTTTTATTGAAATTGTTGTTGTAGCACCAACACCAACAAGCATTGCAAACCCTAATATAATAGTTGTAATCGGCATCGTTACTCCCACTCCAGCAATAGCTAACGATCCTATTCCTTTTATATTACCTATGAAAATTCTATCAACTACATTGTATAATGCATTTACAATCATGCCCACTATAGCTGGTACAGAATATTTTAACAATAACTTTCCTATCTTCTCTTTAGCCAATAATTCTTGCGTACTCATTCCTTCACCTCTTGCATTCTTCTATATGTACTTTTTTTAGCAAACTCAACATAATATTTTTTTCTTCTATGGTAAGATTTTGGGTAATATTATTTTCCCACTTTATAGCAACCTCATATATCTCTTTTTTCTTATCTAATGCCTTTTGTGTTAAATAAACCCTATAGGCTCTCTTATCTTCCTTATCTTTATTTCTCACTATAAAGTATTCAGATTCTAACTTCTTTATAGCTCTTGCTGTAGTTCCTTTATCTATATTTAAAATTTCAGATAGATCCTCTTGTCTTATTCCATCACTATTATATAATTCCATTAAAAAAAGAAATTGCCCATATCCTATTCCAAGATAAGCTAATTCCTTTAAAAAGAAAGTTCCACATTTTCTTTGTATGTTAGAAATATATCTTGCTATATTTTCACATTTTAAATCTTCCATCTTATCTCCCTGTCAATTTAAATAGTTGAATTTATTACTGAATTAAATTATATCATTTTTAGTTGCATTTGCAACTATTTTTATATAAGAATACTTTCTAAATAGATTTAGTAAATATATATTATCTGTAATACATATACTATACATCATAATTAAATGCTAACATTACGAAAGGATTAGACATGAATAAACTAATTAAACTTCAAGTAAATATATTAAGTCTTTTTATTTTATCTATGCTTATTTTTCATTGTTATGTAAAACTTGATAGAAGAAAATTATCAAATAAAATATTTTTAGATACTTCATGTGTTATTTTTTTAATAATTTCTATAGAAATTATTACTGTTTTAATAAATGGAAGTAGCCATATTAATATATATATAAATAAATTATTCAGTACACTATTTAATTTCTCCAATTCCGGAATAGGATATGGGCAATTTCTTTTTTTAATGGAATTATATAATAGTGATGGAATAAGACAAGAGGATCTATCTGAAA
>NZ_ASRV01000157.1 GCF_000401215.1 Clostridium sartagoforme AAU1
AAAATAAAAAAATTAAATATACTAAAAGTTAAATACTTTAAAATACCATTATTTATAAATACTGTACTCCTTATTATAAATTTAAAGTTTAATATTATATTTTCTATTGATAAAAATAATTTTTTCCAAAATGAAAAATTTTCAATAATTCCCTTTTTAATAGGCACTTTTTATTATATAAGCATATATATATTTTTAGTAAAACATAAACATACTATTCCTAATGATATATATATTTTTATAAGCATTATGTATATATTCCCTTTTACTGCTTCTGTACTGGAATTGTTTATTCCTGAACTCTTGTTAACTTGGGGAAGTATAACTACAGTACTTATATTTTCTTATATATTATTTCAGCAAGAATTATTTGAAACAGATCCATTAACTGGTGCCTTTAATAGAAATTTCTTTAACAGTTTTGTTTCTAAAACAAATAAATTTACAATGAATTTATCTAAACTAGGCGCAATTAATATAGATTTAGATGAATTTAAAAGTATAAATGATACTTATGGCCATAAAGTTGGTGATGATGTCTTAAAGAACTTTGTACTACTTTTAAATAAAGCTTTTAAAAAAAAATCTAAAATTATCAGAATGGGCGGGGACGAGTTTATAATAATTATAGAAAATACTTCTAATGAAGAATTTATAAGTCATATAAGATTCTTAAATATTATTACCGAAGTTTATAATTCTGTTAACAAATATCCTATAAAATTTAGTTATTCCTATTGTATATATTCCAATGATTTTAATGACATTTACGATTTTTTTGATCATATAGATAATAAAATGTATCAAAATAAGTACTTAAAAAAAACTCCTAAAATATAATTAAAGCTAACTATTAAAAATATAATAGTTAGCTTTAATTTTTATATTGAATTTAGTTTACTTTTTCTAGAATTATCAAAATTTGAATCTACTTTAAAAATTGCTACTGAAACCCTCTTATATAATATATATGTTATTGCACATACCAATATAGCTTTTACTCCATTAAAAGGTAATAATCCTACAGTAACATATTTAATTAATTCCTCTTTCACCATACTCATTCCAAATGCTGGCAATAATAAATATACATTTGCTAATATCCCTATAATTTCTATCGATAATGTTCCTAATATCATCCCAAGTAGTGCATTTTTTCTACTTTTATTTCTATGATAAACCCATGCTGCTGGAGCAACTAGAGAAACTCCTACTATAAAGTTAGCTATTTCTCCTACAAAAACTGTTCCTGTTCCCTTAACTATTAATATTAATAAATTCTTTAGTAATTCTATAACAATACCTGCCATTGGTCCAAAAGCAAATGCTCCCATAAGTGCTGGAATATCGCTTAAGTCAATTTTAAGCCATGGAAATGGTAAAAATGGTATTGGAAAGTCAAAGTACATAAGCACTACTGCTATTGCACCTAAAAGTGATATTTTAATAAATTTGTTTAGGTTTTTGTTTTGTTGATTGTTCATTTTTTCTCCTCCCAAAAGTCTATCCCCTGGGGCAATGGGTTAGATTTAAATAACTATGACATTAGTTTAATTATTATTTTACTAACTTACTCATCCTTTTCTTAGCAGATTTAATACTAATAAATAAAAAATCCCTGATATACTAAAATATATCAGGGCTTAAAATCCATAAGAAATAAGATGTGCTTAAAAATAAAAATTAAGCAATATCTAACCACTTACCTTCTTTCATCCAGACTATACTGTCGGCCTCGGAGTTTCACCGAATCATGCTAAAACTTTAGCTCGCGGGCTATACCGCCGGTGGGGAATTACGCCCCGCCCTGAAGATAATTTATTTATATTATTATTACACTTATATTATATGTCCATATATTGATTTTTGCAAGTAGTTTTTTTAACAATTGTAATATTTTGCGAAGCAAAATAACTAGTTAACATTTTTCATTGACAGTGAAATTCTATTCCTCTTACTATCTACTTCTAAAATTCTAACTTTTACTATGTCTCCAACCTTAACTATATCTAATGGGTGTTTTACAAATCTATCCGCCATTTGACTTTTATGAACAAGTCCATCTTGATGAACTCCAATATCAACAAAAGCTCCAAAATCAGATACATTTCTTACTGTTCCCATAAGTATCATACCTTCTGATAAATCCTTTAAATCCATTACTCCTGTTTTTAAAATAGGTTTTGGCATTTCTTCTCTTGGATCACGACCTGGCTTTTTAAGTTCTTTTATTATATCTAAAAGTGTAAGTTCTCCAACTTCTAATTCCTTAGAAAGACTTGAAAGGCCTTTATCTTTTACTCTTTCATCTATATCCTTAAGATTATTTTCTTTTAAATCCTCTTTGGTATATCCTAATAATTTAATTAACTTTCTTGCTGCTTCATAAGATTCAGGATGAACTGAGGTGTTATCTAAAGGTTCATTACTCTCCATAACTCTTAAGAACCCTGCACATTGCTCGTAAGCTTTTTGCCCAAGTCTTTTTACTTTTAATAATTCTTTTCTGGTTTTAAAGCCGCCAACTTCATCTCTATAATTTACTATATTATTTGCAATACTTGAATTTATGCCTGCCACATGAGTAAGTAATGCTGGTGTTGCAATATTTAAATCTACCCCAACCTTATTTACAGAGTCTTCAACAACACCTTTTAAGGATTCATCAAGCTTCTTTGCTGTAACATCATGCTGATATTGCCCAACCCCTAAAGCTTTTGGGTCTATCTTAACCAACTCTGCCATAGGATCTTGTAATCTTCTTCCTATAGATATTGCTCCTCTTACTGTAACATCTAAATTGGGATATTCTTTAGTAGCAAGTTCTGAAGCTGAATAAACAGATGCCCCTGCCTCGGAAACTATTACATATGCTATTTCTTTTCCAGTTTCTTTCTTTATTTCTGATATTATTTCAGATACCACTTCCTCAGATTCTCTTGAAGCAGTTCCATTTCCTAATGAAATTACTTCTACATTATACTTATTTATTAAATCTTTTAGTATATCTTTGGTTTCTTTAACTTTATTTTGTGGCGCTGTTGGGTATACTGTTGACTTATCTAAAAACCTTCCAGTACTGTCTAATATAGCTATCTTACAACCTGTTCTAAAACCTGGGTCATATCCCATAACTACTTTTCCTTTAATAGGTGGTTGCATTAATAGAGCCTTTAAGTTTTCCTTAAATATCTTTATCGCGCCTTCTTCACCTATATTAGTTAACTCGCCTCTAACTTCTCTTTCTATAGATGGGTATATTAATCTTTTCAAGGAATCTTTTATTGCTATTTTTAAGTATTCATCAGTGATATCAGTATCTTTTAATATTTCACTTTCTAAATATTTTATGATTTTATCTTCATTTACCACTATTTTTACTGATAATACTTTTTCTTTTTCTCCTCTATTTATGGCTAAAATTCTATGTGGAGGTATTTTAGCTATTTCTTCACTATATTCATAATACATTTCAAATGGTGTATGCTCTTCACTTTCACCGCTTGATTGTATTTTTCCTTCTCTAAACAATAATTCTCTTATCCACTTTCTATATTTGGCCTCATCAGATATTGCTTCTGCAATTATATCTAATGCACCGTTAAATGCATCTTCTTTACTATTCACACCTTTTTCTTCATCAATAAATTTACGTGCTTCATCATCTAAATTAGCATTGAAATCACCATTTAATATAATATCTGCAAGTGGCTTCAATCCTCTTTCTAATGCCATAGTAGCTCTTGTTCTCTTTTTTTGTTTATAAGGTCTATATATATCTTCAACTTCTGTTAAAGTTTTTGAACCTTCTAAAGCTTTTACTATATCATCATTTAATTTCCCTTGTTCATCTATAAGCCTTAAAACATCTTCTTTTCTTTCTTTTAAATTTCTAAGATATATAAGTCTTTCTTGGAATTTTCTTAGCACTTCATCACTTAAAGCACCTGTTTGCTCCTTTCTATATCTTGAAATAAAAGGAACTGTATTACCATCATCAAGCAGTGATATTACATTGTTTACTTGAGTTATACTTATCCCTAATTCAGAAGATAATCTTTCAACTATTTCAACCATAAAGTCCTCCTATGAATAATTTATTTGTCCAAAATTTACATAATGATATTATAATACAATATTACACTTTTATGTACTCTATTTAGTATTTTATAAAACAATTTTACTCAATTAGGTTGATTTAAATAATTGCAAAGTTTTTCTAAACATAGTTATCTTAATTATCTTATTGATATTATGTAAAATTCCGTTTATAATTAAATTGTAAAAATTTTACAGATGGGTGATGTATATGAATAAATTTCTAATATTAATTAATAAGATAATAAGTAT
>NZ_ASRV01000158.1 GCF_000401215.1 Clostridium sartagoforme AAU1
CATAATATTAAATGAATACTATATTATTAGAGTTCTCTAATACACTAAAATATGTTTTATATTTCTTAACATTAATATTAATACTAATTTCTTCTACTAAAGAAATTATAGTTAATAAATCTGGATTATCCAAATTTATAAATTGCATAATACTCTTTTCTTCAATAGTTGGTGGAGTTTTTTCAATAGTTGCAAATCAAATAAACATATTTATTTATATTTGTATTCTATTTTCTCTGATTTACGGATTCATAGAATTGGTTTATAAAAAAGCTTAATTTTCTATGTTTAATTAATATTTCTTCATAATATCATATCTTAAGTAATAGTATTAAATATAATTATTATTTGAGGTATATTTATGAAAAAAAAATTATTTTACTATTTATCATTAATTACTAGTTTAGTATTATTATCTGTTTCTATATTTTTTAATTTTACATACTCACCTTTTAATGCTGATAATGTAAAGGCAAATATTGCTGCATTTTCTTCTGAAACTTATGGCGGCAGACTATCTGGTAGCAACGGTAATTTACTAGTTGGAGAAATTATAAGAAAAAACTTTGAAGATAACAAATTGGTTCCACTTAATGAAAGCTTTAAAGAAAGCTTCAAAACATTATGTCCTATAACTAATAATAGTTCCCCTTATCTTAAAATCTTCTCCGGTGAAGATGTTGTAGAAACTTTGAAATATGGAGTTGATTATAAAGAAGATATGATTAATTTCAGAATCAATAATTTAAGTTTTTCTAAGGAGGATAAAGTAAATATTTATACAAATTCTATTGAAGTAATAACTAGCGAAGGAAATTGTTTATTTTATGTATCTCCTAATAATGATTTTTCTTTTAGAAGTTCTTTTATCAGTGATTTTGCTTATGACATGATGGTTTTGATAAATACTAATACTTATAATAAAATTCTAGATTCTGTACGCTCTGGACTAACTGTTTCTGTAAATTTACCATTTACTACTTGTGAAAAAGAACTTGTTAACATAGTCGGCGTTTTAAAAGGTTCTTCTAGTGAACTGCCTCCTCTTGTATTAACTGCTCATTATGATCATTTAGGTGTAGATGGTTTAAAAAACACTTATTATGGAGCTTTGGATAATGCCTCTGGAACTGCATTTTTATTAGAACTACAAAAAACTTTATCAAGTTATGGTAAGCCTAAAAGAGATATAATTTTTGTAGCATTGAATGCTGAAGAGTTTGGATTACTTGGCTCAAAAAGCTTTGCCGAAAATAATCTTGATAAGCTAAAAGAGGCAGAAGTCATTAATTTTGATATGATTGGCAGCAAAGGATATCCTCTTACTTTAATGCTTGGATCATCATATAAAGATAAGGATTCTGAGCTTCTTAAATCTGTTGAAAAAATAGCAAAGAAAAACAATGTGGATACTAAAGTTGTTTATGAAGATTCAAGTGATCATGCAAGTTTCAATAACTTAGGAATAGATTCATTAAGCTTTTGTCATAGTGATATGAGTAAAATTCATACTCCTAATGATAAAGTAGAATTCATAAGCACTGATGCTATAGATAGTGCTTACAGTGTAATTGAAGATAAGATAAATAAATCTGCTTATGGAACCTTAACTGTATTTTTCCATGGTAAATCTTCTTTATTTACTTTTGCCATACTGTTCGGATTTTTATTATCTTCTCCTTTTATAACTTATATAAAAAGAAAGAAAGTATCTTAATTAAGATTAGCTTATAAATTTTATAAAACCATGTAAAAATAACAAATCTATTTTTACATGGTTTTTAATTGCTATTAGAGCTATAGGTTATTACTCTTTAAATATGCTGTTATGAAATTATCTATTTCTCCATTCATAACTGCATTTAAATTTGATGTCTCTTCACTTGTTCTATGGTCCTTTACTAAATTATATGGATGGAATACATAAGATCTTATTTGGCTACCCCATCCCATATCCTTTAATTCTCCAGTTAAATCTTCTATTTTCTCTTTATGAGCTCTTTCCTTTAATTCTATAAGTTTAGATTTAAGCATAGACATAGCTGTATCTTTATTGGCAAATTGACTTCTTTCATTTTGACATTGAACAACTATTCCTGTTGGTAAATGAGTTATTCTTATTGCAGATTCTGTTTTATTAACGTGCTGTCCCCCAGCTCCACTTGATCTGTATGTATCAATTTTTAAGTCATCACTTTTTATTTCAATATCTTGATCTTTTGTAAGCTCTGGAAGAACTTCAACTGATGCAAAAGATGTTTGTCTTTTACCATTTGCATTGAATGGAGATATTCTTACTAACCTATGAACTCCCTTTTCAGCCTTTAAGTATCCATATGCAAATTCACCTTTTATCTTTAATGTTACACTTTTTATCCCAGCTTCATCTCCTTCTAAATAATCAATAGTTTCTACCTTAAAGCCTTTTTTTTCACACCATCTAGTGTACATTCTTAGTAACATTTCAGTCCAATCATTTGCATCACTTCCACCGACACCTGCGTGTAATGTTAATATTGAATCATTTCTATCATATTCACCTGATAAGAGAAGTTCTATTCTATATTCTTCAACATCTTTTTCTATAAGTCTAATTTCTCTTATAACTTCATTTATAGACTCTTGGTCTTCTTCTATTAATTCTGATAAAACTTCAACATCCTCAACCCTTGATGATAAGGATTCAAATCTATCTATCTTATCCTTAATTCTCTTGCTTTCTTTAGTAACCTCTTCTGCCCTTTTTATATCTTCCCAAAATCCACTTTCTTGCATTTGAAGTTCTAATTCCTGTAATTGTTTTTGTAGTGCTTCCTTGTCAAAGAGAAGCCCCCATTTCCTTTATAGTTTTTTTATATCATTAAGCTTTCCTAATTCAGCTTCTAACTTAATTATCATAATATCACCCTATTCTTTTTTATTTTTAAAAACTAACTATAGATATAACTCAAAAACTCTATAATACTTTGGATGATCATATAAAGAATTCACAATTCACAGTTCACAATTCACAATTTAAGGAATAATTCTGCTTAGCTGAATTATGAAAAATATATTTCTAAACTCCTTTGGAGTTTATACCTTAATTGTGAATTGCTCATTGTGCATTGTGAATTAGTTTATATCTAAATATTTAGTATTTTATAATATCATGGCATAGAAAACAATTTATATATATTTTATGCTTCTCTTCCACAACAGTTTTTATACTTTTTCCCACTTCCACAAGGACATAAATCATTTCTACCTACTTTTGCTTCATTTCTAACAGGCTTCTTCTTTACGTCTGAATCATCTCCACCATGGCTTGCTGTTGTTTCTTCTGCTACTCTTTCTCTTTCAACAGGTTTTTGAATTTGAATATGGAATAGGAACTTTACTGTATCTATTTTTATTCCATTTATCATTTCTTCAAACATAGCACTACCTTCCATTTGGTATGCTTGTATTGGGTCTAATTGCTTATATGCTCTAAGTCCAATACCTTGTTTTAAATGATCCATATTGTCTATATGATCCATCCATTTTTGGTCTACCACTCTAAGAAGTATTACTCTTTCAACTTCTCTAAATTGTTCTTCACCAAATTCTTGTTCCTTTTCATTATAAACCTTCATCAACACATCTAATAGCTTATTAATCATCTCATCATTAGATAATTCTGCTAAATCTTCAACTTTCACTATTCCATGTGGTAAACATATATCTTCTAGATATTTTATTAATTTATTTATTTCTTCTTCAATATTTTCATTTACACCATCTAAATGAGCTTTGACAGCATCAGATACTAATTCATTAACCATTTGATTAATTTGTTCTCTTAGATTTTTTCCTTCTAGAACTTCAGATCTTTGTTTGTAAATTACTTCTCTTTGCATGTTCATAACATCATCATAACCGATAAGATTCTTTCTTATGTCAAAGTTATTACCTTCAACCTTCTTTTGAGCATTTTCTATAGCCTTACTTACCATTTTATGATCAATAGCTTCATCTTCTTCTAAACCTAATCTGTCCATTAATCCTTGGATTTTTTCTGATCCGAATATTCTCATTAAATCATCTTCTAAAGATATATAGAATGCTGATTCCCCTGAATCTCCTTGACGACCAGATCTACCTCTTAATTGGTTATCTATTCTTCTTGATTCATGTCTTTCTGTGCCTATTATCTTTAATCCGCCAACTTCTTTAACGCCTTCCCCAAGCTTAATATCAGTACCTCTACCAGCCATATTAGTTGCAATAGTTACACTGCCTAATTCACCTGCATGAGAAATTATTTCCGCTTCTTGCTCATGGTACTTAGCATTAAGTACTTGATGCTTAACTCCTCTTTTCTTAAGTAAAGAAGATAAGTACTCTGACTTTTCTATACTAACTGTACCAACTAAAACTGGTTGACCCTTTTTATTAGATTCTATTATGTCTTCTATAATAGCGTTATACTTTCCTTTAGTATTTTTATATATTAAATCACTCTTATCTAATCTGGCTACTGGTTTATTAGTTGGAACAACTATAACATCTAATGCATAGATTTCTCTAAATTCATTTTCCTCTGTTAATGCTGTACCTGTCATACCAGATAACTTTTTATACATTCTAAAGTAATTTTGGAATGTTATTGTTGCAAGAGTTTTAGATTCTCTTTCAATCTTAACTCCTTCCTTTGCTTCAATAGCTTGGTGAAGACCATCTGAATATCTTCTACCTTCCATAAGTCTACCTGTAAATTCATCAACTATTATTACTTGACCGTCCTTTACCATGTAGTCCTTATCTATTTTCATTCCGTAGTTTGCCTTTAATGCTTGAGTTATATAGTGTTGTAATTCTAAGTGTTCTGCATCTGCATAGTTATCTATTCCAAAAGCTCTTTCTGCTTTTTCAACCCCAGCCTCTGTTAGCATTACTGAATTAGCCTTTTCATCAATTGTATAGTCTTTTTCTGCTAATAATTGCTTTACGAAATTATCTGCAACATTATAAAACTTAGTTGACTTTTCTCCAGCTCCTGAAATTATAAGTGGTGTTCTCGCTTCATCAATAAGTATTGAGTCAACTTCGTCTACAACTGCAAAGTTTAATCTTCTTTGAACCCTTTCTTCCTTATAAATCACCATATTATCTCTTAAGTAATCAAAACCAAATTCATTATTAGTTCCATATGTTATATCTGCTGAATATGCTTCTCTTCTTTGCTCTGATGTTAAACCATGAACTATACATCCTGTAGTTAAACCTAAGAAATTATATAGTTTTCCCATCCATTCTACGTCTCTTGTTGCTAAGTAATCATTAACTGTTACTAAGTGAACACCTTCGCCTGTCAATGCATTTAAATATAGTGGAAGTGTTGCAACTAGAGTCTTACCTTCCCCTGTTTTCATTTCTGCAATTCTTCCTTGATGAAGAACCATTCCTCCTATAAGCTGAACTCTATAATGTTTCATTCCTAAAGTTCTCCATGCAGCTTCTCTACATACCGCAAAAGCTTCTGGTAATAAATCATCTAGTGATTCTCCCTTTTGTAATCTTTCTTTAAATTCATCAGTTTTAACTCTTAGTCCTTCATCTGATAATTTTTGCATTTCTTCATCTAATGCTTCTATTTTATCTGCAATTTTTTGTAGTTTTTTTACTTCTCTCTCACTATATGACCCGAATACTTTTTCCAAAAATCCCATACTAATTTTCCTTCCAATCACTTTATTTTATTTTCTCTTATTAGTTTAATCATATTATTTTATTTGTATAAGTTTTACTAAGGATTATTTATTAGTTATTAATTAAAATTCCTTTAAAATTATACCATTTTACTAATAATCAATTCAAGAAATAACTTAATATTAATAATATTATAACTAAAAAGGAAGTGCATTGCACTTCCTTTTATTAATTTAATTCAATATTAACATAAATTTAAATATAATCTGGTTCTAATAAACCATAATCTCCATCTTTTCTCTTATATACAACGCATATTTTATTTTCATCTGAATCTTGATAAACAAAGAAATTATGTCCTACTAATTCCATTTGAAGTATTGCCTCATCTGCTGACATTGGCTTCACTCTAAACTTTTTAACTTTAACAACTTCCCCATCATTTTCTTTTACTTCGTCACTTAAAGCAACTTCATCTAATTGTGGGAATCTTAATGACTCATTGTTTCTTCTTGATAACTTTGTTCTTTGCTTCCTAATTTGTCTTTCTAATTTAGCTACAACTAAATCTATTGACTTATACATATCCTCTGTTGCTTCTTCAGCTCTTAATATTATTCCATTAAACGGTATAGTTATTTCTACTTTTTGCTTATTTCTTTGTACTGATAAAGTAGCCTTTGCTTCTACCTCCGGATCAAAGTATCTTTTTACCTTTGAAAGCTTTTTTTCTATCATCTCTTTTAATGCTGGTGTTACTGTTGTATTTTTTGCTATTGTTGAAACTCTCATATAAGTTCATCCCCTTTCTATAAGCTATATGTAGCTTAATAGATTAAATTTTTGTTATATATATATTATACTATTCTCAAACTTCTTTAATCAAGGGGAATAAGATTAATTGACAGAAAATTCACTTTATTTTACTCATTATAACTTCTGTTTACTCTATCTTTTATATATTTAAAAAATAAAAAATAGCCATCAGTAAAAACTAATAGCTATTTTTTGTAAAGTCAGCTGACCTGGATTTTGACCCCACACTCGCCTACTGGAGCTTTTGCTACTCGGAATTAACCTCTCACTACTAACCCTCTCAATTTCCTTGGTAGGACTTACTTCTATACCGCACCATGCTCATTAGGAACTTTTCCAAACTTACGTGGATCGTTTTGCCTGCGACTGGCATCGACTTTCATCCACAGACCTAGCTTTACATTATTATTATATATAACTTTTCGCAACTGTCAACATTTTTATTGAACAAGCTCCATTATTTATAAGTAATTTTTCGCACTCCAATAAAGTTGCACCAGTAGTTACAACATCATCTATTAATATTATGTTTTTATTCCTTATGTTTCTATTACTTATAACTCCAAATGCTCCCTGTACATTTTTTAATCTATCTTCTTTTGATAAAGTTTTTTGCTCTTTTATATTTTTTACTTTAGTAATATCTTTATACACTGGTATATTTAATTTATCACTTATTTTATTTGCCATAAATTCACATTGATTAAATCCTCTTTCTTTTAAGGATTTTTTACTACTTGGAATAAAAAATATAGCATCTGCTTTAATGTTATTTTCCTCTATTAATTCAAATAAATAGTCTGATAATATATCTCCACAAATAAAATCTTTTTTATATTTAAATTCTAATATTAATTTTTTCATTACACCACTATAATAACCATATGATATTATGTTATGATTTTCCTTTACCCTTATTATTTTCTTATTACATATTGGACATAGTCCTATAAACTCACTTCCACATGATATACACTTGTTTATTGGTGGATATATTATATCTAGAAATTCATTAAGGAATTCTTTTAATAATTTAATAAACCCTTTTCCCATATTTCTTTATTATAACCTCTTGTCATATCCTTAGCTAAATCCATATCTTTTGATATTTCTTTAGCAACTAAAATTACTTCTCCCATTTTATCACCTTTAGTATTTTTCCCTACATCTGAGCAAAAATATATTATCCTTTTATAACTATAAAAAATATCATCTGAAAATAATGCTACTATATCTATATCATTTGTCTCTTTAGCATAACTTCTTATATTGTTTGTAATTACAAATACACTTTTATTTTTTAATTTATATATTAATTCTATTTCTTTTAAATTATCTCCCTTTAGAAATTTAATTATTCTTACATCCTTAATCTTTAACTCTTCTTTATAGTAATTATATAATTTATTTATTTTTTCTTCCGTTGGAACAAATATTATAACCTTTCTATTATTACTCTTAAACCACATTAAATAATCATATAATGTATATGGTATATCTTCATCTAATTTTACTCTTGTTGTGATTATTCTTGGCTCTACAAACGGCTTAGACCTTTTTAAATCTGAAAGAAATATACTTTTCCCCATATTAACTACTTTTTCTATAGAAAATATTATCATTCTATTACCATATAAATATAAATCTTCTACACATTTTCTTAAATCTTCTTTTGAAATTTTTGAATAGGTACTTATGTCATCAAATATACACAAGTCGTAATTTTTTTTTATTTTACTCGTACTTGTAAAGTTTAAAAATGTTAAATCCTCTTTTCCTTCTTTTTCTTCTATATATGAATAAGTAAAATTAAGATTTCTTTCTTTTAATATTTCTACTATATCTTTATTAGGTTCATCCCCCCCCCAAATATATAATATCTTCTTATTCTCTTTTAATACGCGCTCTATTAAGTCTATAAATATTAATGTACTATTATATGGATTAGTTATTATAGTTAGTATTTTCGATTGTTTGTTATACCATTTATTTATCCTAGAAGTAAAGTTATTAAACTCCCTAATTTTTGTTAACCCTTTATCTAACATATAACTCTCCTTATTTATTCAATAAAAACATCTTTACTTGTTATATCTATAATTCTATCTTTAAGTGATGAATATCTTTCCATAACTTTTGTATTTGAAACCATATATTTTAATGCTTTTGGCATACCAACAACTACAACTAATTCTTTTGCCCTAGTTATAGCAGTATATAGTAAATTTTTATTCATTAAAAATGGTGACCCCATAAAAGCAGGAGTAATAATTACTTTAAATTCACTTCCTTGGCTTTTGTGTATAGTTATCGCATAAGCTAATTCTAATTCATCTAAATATATATAGTCATAAACTACCTTTCTTTCATCATCAAATACTATGGTTATAGTTTTTTCTTCTTCATTTATGCTTTGTATAAATCCCATATCTCCATTGAATACACCTACACCTTCATTATCTCCATTTCCATTGACTCTAACCCACTTTAAAGAATAATTATTTTTAGTTTGCATAACTTTATCGCCTTCTCTAAAAATTACTTCCTTTAATTCTTTTTCTTTTTTTGTAGGTGATTTAGGGTTTAAAACTTCTTGTAATTTATTATTTAAATTTTGTACTCCTAATATTCCCTTTCTAGTTGGAGTCAAAATTTGTATATCTCTATACTTATCCCATCCCTTATTAAATTTAGGTAATCTTCTATTTATTAAGTCAATTATAGTAAATAATATTTCTTCTAAATCCTCTTTATTCTCAAAGAAAAAATCACCATCTCTTCTATTTATATATGGCATTTCCCCATTATTTATTTTATGAGCATTAGTTACAATTAAACTTGCTTCTCCTTGTCTAAATATATCTTTAAGCCTTACAACCTTTATAAAATTACTTTCTATCAAATCTTTTAGGACATTTCCTGCTCCTACTGAAGGTAATTGATCTACATCACCTACTATTATTAACCTGGTTCCAAGTTTTATAGCTTTAAGTAGGCTATGCATAAGCATTATATCTATCATTGATGCTTCATCTATTATAACTACGTCAGCTTCTAATGGTTCCCCTTCACCTTTCGCAAAGTACGAATTTTCATCTTCACTTACACCCATTTCAAGTAATCTATGTATTGTTTTAGCTTCTCTTCCAGTAGATTCCGTCATTCTTTTAGCTGCTCTTCCAGTTGGTGCACCTAATAGAACCTTCATTCCATTATTCTCATATATTTCTATTATTGCTTTTATTATTGTGGTCTTTCCTGTTCCAGGTCCCCCTGTGATTATTTCTATTCCATTTTCAAAGGCTCCCACTATTGCTTCCCTTTGAGAAGATGCAAATTTTATATTGTTTTTTCTTTCAAATGATTTTATTTCAAATTCTACATCTGCATTTATATTTCTGAAATTCTCTATACTTAGTGTTATTATTTTATTGGTAACCCCCAGCTCACAGTAATAATATGGCAAAGAGAATACTGATTCTATGTCATTTATCTTTTCTATTTTTATTTTAGTCTCTAAAACTAAGTTATATAAATTTTCTTCAACCAATTCACTAGATACGTTTAATAACTTACCTACTTCTTCTATTAAATTTTCTTTAGGCATATAAGTATTTCCGGATGCAGAGAATTGATTTAATATATACCGTATTCCACTTTGTATTCTAAAAGGTGATATTAATTCTACTCCAAGGCTTTTTGCTATTCTATCTGCTGTCATAAAGCCTATTCCTGATATTTCATCAGAAAGTATATATGGATTTTCTAAAATTATCGCCTTTGAATCAACCCCAAATTTCTTATATATTTTTATACATTGATTAGTTGTCATTCCATGTCCTTGAAAGTATATTACTATATCTTTCAAATCTTTTTGCTCCATATAAGATTCATAAATTATCTTGAACTTTTTTTCCCCGATTCCTTCAATTTCTTGTAGTCTTTCAATATGGTTCTCTAATATATCTAAAGTTTCCTCTTTAAATCTATCAACAATTTTCTTTGCTGTTATAGGACCTATACCATGGATTATTCCTGTACTTAAATATCTCTTAATTCCATCTATTGAATCAGGTAGTATTTCCTCATATTCATCTATATTAAATTGGCGCCCAAATTGTTTATGAAGAACCCATTGTCCTTTTAATTTAACACTTTGCCCTTCTTTCAAAAAAGGAACGATACCAACTGCATTAATACAGTCCTTATCAACTCTTATTTTTGATACAACATATCCTGTATCATCACTTTTGAATACAATAGATTCTACTATTCCATTTAGAAATTCCATGTTATCTCTCCAAATCTTTTTTGATAATATTTTAATGCTTATGATTTCATTATATAATTATATCATATATAAATTGTAATGAAGACTATACAACTATACATTTATTTAATTGAAATCATATTTTTGTGTTATAATTAATTATATACTACAGTACATAAATTCAAGCAAATAATTTTTTAATATTATACTTTGGAGGTGTTAATATGATAATTAAAAATTGTAATATAATATTTATTGATAAAATAGAAAAAGGGTCTGTTTTAATTGAGGACGGGAAAATTAAAGAAATAAATCCGAAATTTTCAGATGATAGTGAAGTAATAGATGCAGATGGGTTATATTTATCTCCAGGATTTATAGATGTTCATATTCATGGTGCTGGAGGTCATGATACAATGGACGGCACTTTTGAGGCTATTAATGAAATTTCTAAAACTATAGTTAAACATGGAACTACTTCCTTTACACCTACTACTATGACTGTATCCGTAGATGATATAAGAAAATCAATGTCTGTTATAAAAGAAGCTAAAGAAAATGGTACTGATGGAGCTATCGTTTTAGGTGCACATCTTGAAGGTCCATTTATTAGTCCAAAAGCTATAGGTGCTCAAAACCCTAACTTCTTAATTCCACCAACAATAGAAAACTTTAATTCTATGGTAGGAGATGCTGAAGATGCCGTCGTATCTATAACAATCGCTCCTGAAGTTCCTGGTGCTAAAGAATTAATAAAAGAATTATCAAGAAAGGGAATAGTTTGTTCTATAGGACATACAAAAGCGACTTATAATGAAGCTATGGAAGGAATTAAATGTGGTTGCTGTCATTCAACTCATTTATTTAATGCAATGACACCATTTGCTCATAGAGAACCTGGAGTTGTAGGTGCTATATTTGATAGTGAGATAACTACTGAAACAATTTCTGATGGTATTCATATATCTTATCCATCTCTTAGAATTGCTTATAATCAAAAAACTACAGATAAGGTTTTACTGGTTACTGATGCAATGATGGCATGTGCTATGCCTGATGGTATGTATGCGTTAGGTGGTCAAGATGTTATTGTTAAAGATGGTGCTGCAAGACTTCTAAGCGGAAGTTTAGCTGGTTCAATATTAACTTTAGATAAAGCTGTTAAAAATGTATATCAGAATGTTGGCCTTTCTTTGAACGAAGCTGTAAAAATGGCAACTTTCAATGCTGCTAGACATTGTAAGGTTGAAGATAAAAAGGGTCTTGTTAAAGAAGGATATGATGCTGATCTAGTATTATTTGATGAAGACATAAATATAAAAAAAGTAATTGTTGGTGGAAGAACAGTTCATTCAGCTTAATATAGTTCATCGTGTACAGTACACAATTCACTGCTGAATATAACTTTTCATCCCATCTGAAAAGCAAAGAGCCTAATTAGTGTATTTCTAATTAGGCTCTAATTTTATTTTTAGATTTTTAGCTAAGCTGAAAATCATCCAAAACTGTGCACTGTGAACTTTAACCTATTCACTGACTAAAGTAGTTTCTTTATTTCTTCTACCTTATTTAATTGTTCCCATGGTAAATTTAAATCATTTCTACCAAAGTGTCCATAAGCAGCTGTTTGTTTATATATTGGTCTTCTTAATTCTAAATCTCTTATTATAGCTCCTGGTCTTAAATCAAATACCTTTTCAGCTATTGAAATGATTTCTTCTTCTGATTTCTTTCCTGTTCCAAATGTATCTATTTCTATTGATACTGGTTTAGCTACACCAATAGCATAAGCTAGTTGAATTTCTAGTTTATCAGCAACTCCAGCTGCAACTAAGTTTTTAGCAACCCATCTTGCTGCATATGCTGCTGATCTATCAACCTTAGTTGGATCTTTTCCAGAGAATGCTCCACCACCGTGTCTTCCATATCCACCATATGTATCAACGATTATTTTTCTTCCTGTTAAACCACTATCTCCTTGTGGGCCTCCAACAACAAATCTTCCAGTTGGATTTATATAATATTTAGTATTATCATCTAACAATTCTGATGGAACTACAGCTTTAATCACATGTTCCATTAAATCTTTTCTTATTTGTTCTTGAGATACATCTTCACCATGTTGTGTTGATATTACTATTGCATCTATTCTTACAACTTTATTATCATCATATTCAACTGTAACTTGAGTTTTTCCATCTGGTCTTAAGTATGGTAAAGTACCATTTTTTCTAACTTCTGATAATCTTCTTGATAACCTATGAGCCATAGCTATTGGTAATGGCATATATTCTTCAGTTTCATTTGTTGCAAAACCAAACATCATACCTTGGTCCCCAGCACCAACTGCTTCAACTTCGTCCTTTTGGCCTGACTTTGACTCTAAAGCTTCATCAACACCCATAGCTATATCACCTGATTGCTCATCTATTGATGTTAAAACTGAGCATGTATCACAGTCAAAACCATACTTAGCTCTATCATATCCTATTTCCCTTACAGTTTCTCTTACTAATTTAGGGATATCAACATAACAATTGGTTGATATTTCTCCCATAACTAGTACCATTCCTGTTGTAACTGCAGTTTCGCAAGCAACTCTTGCTGTTGGATCTTTAGCTAAAATACTATCTAATACTGCATCTGATATTTGGTCGCATATTTTATCTGGATGTCCTTCTGTAACTGATTCTGATGTAAATAATCTTTTCATTTTATTTCTCCTTTCATTTTATTTGATATTAATTCTAAACTAAAATTATTTATAAAAAAAAATCTCTTCGATAAGAAGAGATAATAAAAATCATAATCTTTCTTATCTTGCAAATTACTTTGCAGGAATTGGCACCACACTCAAACTTAATGAAGTAGGTTGCCGGGTTTCATCGGGCCCTTTTCCCTCCGCCTCTCTGGATAAGAACTAATATCAAATTTTACTTTTCAGATTATAGCATCTTTAATACTAATAGTCAACTATAAAACCTAAAAATTATTCATGTTTATTATATTATTTTGTCGAATATTATTTTACTATATAAATTACTATTTTAGAAATTTATACTTTTAAGAATATTTTCGAAAACCGGCTCTGCTTCGTCATATTTAGATTGCGTAGACCATGCAGTAAATTGATAAAAAACATCTTCATGTTCAATACATGTAATTAAAAACTTAGCTTTAATTTTATTTACTGAGCCTGACAGCTCAAATTGCCTTGCAGAAATATTATTACCGATTATTGACTCATTAATCATTGAAACATCTGCACCTTCAACAGTTGTTTTCATGTTTTCCATTATGATTACAGCATAGTCATCAACAGTAAATTCTTCTTCAAAATCCTCTGAATCTTCTTCAATGACAATCATATACTGCTCCTTTGCCTCAAGGCTCATTTGAATAGTTGCCACATCATTTAGAGTTGCTTCCTTCCAAGATTCTGGGAAGCTCATAGAAATATTAGAAATATCAGACTTTATCGTCTGAACACTTTCAATGTCATTGCTCTTAACTTGTTCTAAACCTTCCTTAACACCTTCTGCAAATGTGCTGCACCCAGTAAACAAGAAAAATGTCAAAGCCAATGTTGATATGGATATTGATAACCTTTTTATAAAAACCTCCTTAATTTTATATAAATTAACTTAAATTTTATTAAGTGGTAGTCCCACTATTTAACAAATAAAAAAATATCGGTCAAACACTTTTCATTAATTGGTGTTTGACCGATAATAACTTTGGTGGGGGAGGACGGATTCGAACCATCGAAACGAAACGTAACAGATTTACAGTCTGCCCCCTTTGGCCACTCGGGAACTCCCCCATATTGGAGCTGGCAATAGGAATCGAACCTACAACCTGCTGATTACAAGTCAGCTGCTCTACCGTTGAGCCATGCCAGCATATTTAATTAATAAAACATCTACTTCTTTTCTTTCAGTAGATAGAATTTCACACTAAATTCAGTTATTACTACTCTCTACTTCATTAAGTGTTCAATACCAAAATGGTGGAAACAACAGGGATCGAACCTGTGACCCTCTGCTTGTAAGGCAGATGCTCTCCCAGCTGAGCTATGCTTCCACGTTAAATTTCAAAAAATATTTATAAAATGGTGGGGGAGGACGGATTCGAACCATCGAAACGAAACGTAACAGATTTACAGTCTGCCCCCTTTGGCCACTCGGGAACTCCCCCATTTTATGGAGCTGGCAATAGGAATCGAACCTACAACCTGCTGATTACAAGTCAGCTGCTCTACCGTTGAGCCATGCCAGCACATTATATACTAAATAAATTTTAAAATGGTGGGGGAGGACGGATTCGAACCATCGAAACGAAACGTAACAGATTTACAGTCTGCCCCCTTTGGCCACTCGGGAACTCCCCCATTAAAATTTATTCATTTATCAGTTAAGTAAACCTTGCCGCCTTAACTGACAATGATTAGTATATATTTATTATATCTTAATTTCAAGTGTAATTTCTACGCATTTAGATAATTTATATCTATTATAATCTATTTTTCTTCTATTTTCTTTAATTTAATACTAATATCTTTTTTCTTATCATTTCTTTATAATATTAAATTTCAATTTTCTCCTTTCATTTATGCATAACCTTATGTCTATATCAATTTTCACATTACATTTATGAATACCTTTATATTTCTACTTCTAACTCTTCTAAATTAATATATTCATTCATTATATTTTTAAAGACTTCATACTCTGAATTTGATGTCCTCTTCTTTACTAATAAAATTCCATTTTTTAAATTTATTTTATCTTCACTATTAGAAAAGTATTCATTTATTTGTATTATGTCTACTACAGATAAATTTTTAAGTATTTTATTTATTTCTTCTCTTTTAGTTTTTTCTAATCCATTAAATAAATTATTATTAATAGTTCCATTTTTTATTAAAGTTACTTTATTTTCATCACTAACTTTATTATTTTCATTATCATTATTTATTTCTTTATCTTCTAGAGCTTTTTCATCACTCAAATTCTTTTCATTCGCATTTGACTTTTCCATATCTATTTTATTTTCTGTATTCATATCTATAGAATTTCTACTTATAGCTTCTTCACTTTTTAGAGGTTCCCATATTAATAGAAAATACACCGGTATACTAGCACCTATTAAAATAGTAGTAATGTAAATAAGAATTTTTTTCAAATTTATTCATCTCCTTTTATTTAATTAATTTCCTTTTTATGTTTTTTTATACATTTAATTATAATTATCTTCTTATAGACATATATTTGTATAATCGGGGGTGAATTTTTAGTGAAGCATAAAGTATTATATAACAAATTTAATTCTCATATTGAAATAGCAAACCATATTAAAGGCTATATTAGGAACAATACTATAATAGTTTGTATAGGTACTGATAAATGTATTGGTGATTGTTTAGGTCCTATGGTAGGAACATTTTTAAAAGAAAGACGATTCCCTCTTCCTGTCTATGGAACCATAGAATCTCCAATTCACGCTTTAAATATAAATAGACGATTAGGAGAAATTAATAAAATGCATCCTAATTCATTAATTATAGGAATTGATGCTTGTTTAGGCGAGGTTAATTCTATTGGTGAAATACATACCAGAGATTATCCAATCCATCCCGGAAAAGGTGTAGGTAAAAGCTTACCAGATGTTGGTACAGCTTCAATAATTGGAATTATAGATTCAAGTGAAAACGCTGAATTTTTTACTTCTAGAAGTATTCGTCTTCATTTAGTTATGGAAATGGCAAGAATCATATCATCTGCAATCATTTACGCATATAATATTTCTTATAAATAAAAGGGAGTACAAGTACTCCCTTTTATTTATAAGAAATATTATCTATACTATGTATTTACTCAACTAGAGTTATTTCGCCATCTAATGAACCATATTCTATCTTATCTAAATATCCTAAAACCTTACCTGTACCTTCTGCAACTGCTTCTACAGAATTATTAGCTACCTCAACACTAACACCAGTTTCATGCTCTATTAACTTATCTAATCCATCTAATAAAGCTCCTCCACCAGTCATTAAAATACCTCTCTCTATTATATCAGCCGCAAGTTCAGGTGGTGTTTTTTCCAATACAAATTTAACACTATCAACAATTAAAGATACTGACTCCTTTAAAGCATAAACTATTTCTTCTGTTGAAATAGAAATTTCATCTGGCAATCCTGTAATTAAATTTCTTCCTTTCATATTAGAAGTTAAGTTCCTTGAACCCTTAAATGCTGATCCTATAGTTACTTTTAATTCTTCTGCTGTTTTCTCACCTATCATTATCTTGTACTTATTTCTTACGTACTTTATTATAGCATCGTCAAAAGAATCCCCAGCTACCTTTATAGATGACCTTACTACAACCCCTCCTAAAGATATTACAGCTATATCAGTAGTTCCACCACCAATATCTACTACCATAGATCCAGTAGGTCTAGTTATATCTAAACCTGCACCTATTGCTGCTGCTAAAGGTTCTTCTATCAAATGTACTTTTTTTGCTCCAGAATTTCTTGCAGCATCAATAACTGCTCTTTTTTCCACTTCTGTGGCTTGTGACGGAACGCATACCATTACTTTAGGAGCTGTAATCTTACTCTTCCCATATGCTTTTTTAATAAACTCTTTTAACATTTTTTCTGTTATATCATAATCTGATATAACTCCATCTCTTAATGGTCTGACTGCAACTATGTTACCTGGAGTTCTTCCAATCATTCTTCTTGCTTCTTCTCCAACCGCAAGTATTTTATTGTTATTTTTGTTTATTGCTACAACTGATGGCTCTTTTAATATTATACCTTTACCTTTAGCATAAACTAAAACAGTTGCTGTTCCTAAGTCTATTCCTAAATCGCTCCTATTTCTCCAAAACCACATTCCTTACTCACTCCTACTCTATCACAATATATATTATTACAAATCGCTCTTATTTTACATTTTTCGATTGCTCTATTTCTTATTATATATGGAATATGGTAATCCTTCAATATATTTGTATCAATTTTGTAATCAATTACTACTCTGCTGTTTTATATTTCATCTTAGTGGCTTTTCCGCCTCTGATATGTCTTTCTGCCTTATTCAGCTCTAATATTGAATGAGTTTGTTCTGCAATTACTGGATTTATCTTAGGTAATCTTTCAGTCATATCTTTATGAATAGTGCTTTTACTTACGCCAAATACCTTAGCAGTTTTTCTGATTGTATCTTTTGAATCTATAATATATTTTGCTACTTCTAAAACTCTTTCTTCTATATAATCTTTCAAAACATTACCTCCTTTTTTTGATAACTTATTATAGGTGACCATTAGCCTTAATATATTCATCAGCCATTTATTTTTAATGACTGATGAATTATTATTTATTACTCTTCATTAAATGTAAAATATGTTGTTGGATCTATATCTTTTCCTTCTGAATTTTGAACTTGTAAATTTAAATGCTCTCCAAATTCACTATTTTTAAATATTACAGAGCTATCTCCAACAGTTCCTATTACAGTTTCTTCTGTTACTTTATCTCCAACATTTACTTTTATATCTTTAGCAAGATTACAATATTTTGTGTACAGCCCATTTGCATGAGCAATAACTACGTAATTGCCTTCTTCAGTTTTACTTGAAACTTCTTTCACTTCACCTACTGCTGCAGCCTTAACTTCTGTTCCAACACTAGCTTTTATATCTATTCCTCTAATGTTTCTGCTAACTCCTTCACTTATAACTTGTGGTTTTGGATAGGAGTAGCTTCTTGAAAGCAACCCATCTATAGGATTTGAAAATTTAACTTCTACATTAGTTCCAGTAGAAACATTAACATCTTCTTCTGTGGATGCAATTTCTTCTTGTGCTAATTCGTTGTTCTGATCATTTTCTACCCTATCAGCATTTTGTTTTTGTACTTCTGAAGTTGCTTTATCTTCAACATTTAAAGTAAATTCGTTTTCTGATTTGTTGCTTTGTTGTAATGCTCTGTTTTTTCTTGTAGTAACAACAGCAACAGTAGCAATTATACATAAGCAAAGGAATAGTACTAAATAAAAGCCCTCCTTTCTGAAAAAGTCTTTTGCCTTATCTTTCTTATTTTGGTCCATATCAACACCTCCTTTTTGTATTCTTGCCCGTTATAATAAATTAATACAATGAACTTTGGATTTATTTACATCAAATTTCTACATTTACCACCATTTTTTTATTTTTTCTGTCCAATAATATTATTCTTACACACAAAAAAGAAGCAATATAATGCTTTTAAAGCCTTATATCTACTTCTTTCAATAAAATGTAAACTTTATAATAATTTAATACTATATATCTCTAATCAAATTTTACTTCCTTTAACTTAGTTCCTGTATAATAATGTTTTAATATTTCATCATATTTTTTGCCGTCTTTAGCCATAACATTAGCTCCCCATTGACTCATTCCGACGCCATGACCATATCCCTTACAGTTAAATACTATCTCATTTTCATTTATACTAAATTTAAAATTAGTAGAATTTAATCCAAGTGTTAATCTAAAATCTAATCCCTTAACTTTAGTTTCTCCAAGTTTGATTTCTTTTACTCCCCCAGCTTCACTTTTACTTAAGATTTCTATATTTTCTTTTATAGTTTTTTCATTTAAATTTGCATTTGGATATTTTTCATTTACCTTACTTACGAATTCACCTATGTTAAATTTAAACTCACTTTCATATTTGGGTGCTATTTCTTCTCCCTTACTTTCTGTAGATACTAAATAAGGAACATCGCTTGAAAATACATCCACAGCATTTTCCGTCATTCCTGAACTTGTAGAGAAAAATTGTGGATATTGTACTAATTCATTATCATATGTTAAAACCATACCTTTTGTTGCATCAACAGCTTCTGATATTTTAGCCCAATATTCATTTCCTTGATCACCCCATTTTTCTAATAGACTTTCTTTAGTTATAAAAACTTGACAGTGAGTAGTATCACATACATCTCCGCCCTTAGCTTCATTGCAAGGTCTAGTTTTTTTTGCTGCTACATATGTTCTTGCTGCTACAGCTTGAGATTTTAGCGCCTCAATTTCAAAACTAACTAGCATTTCTCCTGAAACAACACTTTTCACATATTCTTCTAAAGGAATTTCTATAATCTTATCTGTATTTGTAATGTGAACTTTTATAGTTTCATTACCACTTAATCTAACATAACTTACCTCTTCCTTATTATTCTCCTCAGATATGTTTAGCCCATTTTCTTCATGAGCACTTACCGGAGATGATTTAATTACTAACATAGGAATTACTATCATTGATATTAAAATTAATAAGCTGAAGACTATAAGTGATAATAATCCTTCAAGTGATTTCAAAGTATTTTTCAATCGTATTCCCCCTTTTAAATTAAGTTCAATTTAATATATGTTTAAATTTATCAAGTATACTTTATTTTTTATTTTTTATGTTAAGTTACTTGGTTCAATTAAAAGTTCACAAGACACAGTTCACAGTTTCTGATTATAATTTGTATACGGTAACAATGAACAGGGCTTACCTTAAGTAGATGAAAATATCTATAAAAAAATACCCTAATAATTTTCCTACATAATTTTTTCACTCCTTCATTTTTTAACTTTTATTTTGCTTCGCAAAATAAAATTAAAGAACTTAGAATTTATTCTAAGTTCTTTAATTAGGCGAATATAGCTATATCTATTTAAATATACTTATTATTTATCAACCCTATATATATTAGCTCCCAAACCTCTAAATTTCTCTTCTATATCTACATATCCTCTATCTATGTGATATAAATCACTTATTTCTGTTTTTCCTTGAGCTACTAATCCTGCTAATATCATTGCTGCACCAGCCCTTAAATCTGTGGCTTTAACTTCACATCCTGTTAATGATTCTACACCTTCTATTATAGCTGTTCTTCCATCAATTTTAATATTTGCACCCATTCTCACTAATTCTGCAACATGCATAAATCTATTTTCAAAAACAGTTTCTGTTATTATACTTGATCCTTTTGTTACGGCTAATAATGTCATCATTTGAGCTTGCATATCTGTTGGAAAACCAGGATAAGGTAATGTTTTTATATCAACTGAATTTTTTGTACCAGTTCCATCAACAAGCATAACATTTTCTTTTATATTTTCAAATTTTACTCCGCACTCTTTTAATTTTTCTATAGTTGGTCTTAATTGTTCTTCATTAGCTCCATTTATTGTTATTTTACTATTTGTAATTGCTGCTGCAACCATGAAGGTTCCTGCTTCAACTCTATCGTATATCGGTGTGTAGCTTATTCCTTTTAAGGAATCTACTCCTTCTATTGTTATTTTACCTACTCCTGCTCCAGTAACCTTAGCTCCCATAGAATTTAAAAAATTAGCCAAATCCCATATTTCAGGTTCTTCAGCAGCATTTTCAATAATAGTTGTTCCTTCAGCTAAAACAGATGCCATTAATAAATTTTCTGTTGCTCCCACTGATGGAAAATCTAAATAAATTCTATTTCCCTTCAACTTTTTAGCTTTAGCTTCTACAAAACCATGTCCTATTTCAATTTCTGCCCCTAAAAGTTTAAAGCCTTTTAAATGCAAATCAATTGGTCTACTTCCTATATTACATCCTCCTGGCATAGATATTTTACATTTGCCAAACCTTGATAACATAGGTCCCATAATAAGAAAGGATGCCCTCATTTTTCTTATTAATTCGCTATTCATATTACTTTCTTTTATATTCGATGTATTTATTTTAAGATTTCCATTTGAATCATTTTTAATTTCACAGTCCATGCCTGTTAATAAGTCGCTTAAAACTACTACATCCTCTAATATAGGTGCATTATTAATAATAATATCATTTGGACTTAAAATACTTGCAACTATTATTGGTAAAACAGAATTTTTAGCTAAACTAATATTCACTTCACCATTTAGTTTATTACCGCCTTCAACTATAATTTTTTCCATATTATCCTCCATAATGAATTGTTAGTATGTTATGAATATCACTGGTGTTCCAATAACTAAATATTCTCCTGTATCGTATTTAACAAATCCTATATTAACCTTATTACCATCATATAAATTTGCTTTTCCTACTGATCCATTATGAATATCCATTATTTCTAAAGTATCCTTATCTATATTGTTCTTTAGTATTTCTAAAAGATTCTGCTTTCGCTCTTCTATTATTTTTACCTTTATAAAATTAAAATATTTTATATTTTTCGCTGCAATATTTTGCATTTGATTTAATTCCTTCTTTAAATGAAAAGTATTAGCATTTTTATCATTATTTATATAGATTATTTGAACTTTTGTGTTTTCATTATCACTCCATACTAATGCTTTTATTTGTTTGGTTGAATCATCATAAATGATACTATTTCCATCAGTTTGTACATTTTTGTGAAAATTTAAATTGAAGTATTTTTCAATTCTAGAAATCTCTTTACTAATTGGTTGACTTACACTATATTCTACCTTAATTCCATTTTGAATAAATTCACTGCTTTCTTTAATTTGATTTTCTATAAAATCAAAATTATCTGAGGGTAACTCAGATTTAGTTGGAACTGCACCAATAACTATTAAAGATAAGACTATAGTAGATATCACCTTCATCATTTTCTTCATAATATCCCCCTACCTTTCAATTAAATTATTGTCCAGTTTATTTTTTTTTATTCAAAATTAATAGCTATAATATAATATATAAATTAAGTTGAAATTTGTGATTAATTGTCAGTATTTAGTCAATTGACAATTAACAATTAACAACTAACAATTTAATGATATTTTGCTAGGTAGAACTTAAACTATATGTGTAAACTACCTTTTATCCAAAAATCCTGCGAGAATTTCCTCTCTAACTTTTCCATATATCCTATTTCACTTTCACTTTACTCATTAACTGTTACTTGTTACCTAATATCCGTTACCTTGTGCAAAAAATTGAGAATTATACACTGTGCACTACAAGATACTCAAAAAATAGAGGGATGAAAGAAATATAAATTCTTTCATCCCTCTATTTTTATAAATTTAATGATTAACACTTATAATATTAATTCTTGCATTAGCTCTTGCAAGTGCTCGCTTTGCTCTCTCTACATCTATATTTTTATTTTCTTTCAATCTTTTTTCAGCTCTATCCTTTGATTTTTCAGCTCTTTCTAAATCTATATCTGTAGGTCTTTCTACAGCATCACAGCAAAACTTTAGTTCATTTTCTTTTATATAAATGATTCCTGACGATGTAAATACTTCTTCTTTTTTATCGCCATTTACTATAAGAGTCGAAGTTGGAATAGTACTTACTATTATCGGTGCATGATTTGCTTTAAATTCAATTTGCCCATCCTTAGTTAATGTAGTCAGTCTCTCAGCTTCCATCTTTATTGGAGCTTTTCCAGGAGCAATTATACTTACTTTGAAAGTCTTACTCATAAATTCATCCCCTATCTTAAGGTCTTAGCTTTTTCTATAGCTTCTTCTATAGACCCTACAAATAAGAATGCTGATTCTGGTAAATCATCATGCTTACCGTCTAAAATTTCTTTAAATCCTTTTACAGTTTCTTTTACTGGTACATATCTTCCTTGCATTCCTGTAAATTGCTCTGCAACTGTAAATGGTTGTGATAAGAACCTTTGAACTCTTCTTGCTCTAGCAACTACTTTTTTATCTTCATCTGATAATTCATCAACTCCAAGAATTGCAATTATGTCTTGTAGTTCTTTATATCTTTCTAAAATATTTTTAACTTCAGTAGCAACATCATAATGTTCTCTTCCAACAACTCTTGGATCTAATATTCTTGAGTTTGATTCTAATGGATCAACAGCTGGATATATTCCAAGTTCAGCTATGCTTCTTGATAAAACTGTTGTTGCATCAAGGTGAGTGAATGTTGTTGCTGGTGCTGGATCTGTAAGGTCATCTGCTGGTACATATACTGCTTGAACAGATGTAATTGATCCATTTTTTGTTGATGTTATTCTTTCTTGAAGAGCTCCCATTTCCGTTGCAAGAGTTGGCTGATATCCAACTGCTGAAGGAATTCTTCCTAATAATGCAGAAACTTCTGATCCTGCTTGTGTGAATCTGAATATATTATCTATAAATAAAAGAACATCTTGACCTTGATCTCTGAAGTATTCAGCCATAGTTAACCCAGTTAATGAAACTCTCATTCTAGCTCCTGGTGATTCATTCATTTGTCCGAATACTAAAGCTGTCTTGTCTATAACTCCAGACTCTTTCATTTCATAATATAAATCGTTACCTTCTCTTGATCTTTCTCCAACCCCTGTAAATACAGAAAGACCTCCATGTTCTTTTGCTATATTATTTATTAATTCTTGTATAAGAACTGTTTTACCAACTCCAGCTCCACCGAATAGACCTATCTTTCCACCTTTTTGATATGGAGCTAATAAATCTATAACTTTTATTCCTGTTTCAAACATTTGTGGTTCTAAAGATTGTTCCTTAAAACTTGGTGCTGGTCTATGAATTGGATACATTTCTTTAATATCTACATCTCCAGCATTATCAATAGGATGGCCAAGAACATTAAACACTCTTCCTAATACTTCTCTACCAACTGGAACAGATATACATCTTCCCATATCAGTAGCTTTCATTCCTCTTTTTAATCCATCAGTAGATTCCATAGCTATAGTTCTAACTATATCATCTCCCATATGCTGTTCAACTTCTACTATTAGTAGTTTTTCTCCCATATCTATTCTAATCTCATTATAGATATTAGGAAGTCCATCTGAATCAAATTTTATATCTACTACTGGTCCAATTACTTGAACTACTTTTCCTATTCTCTCAGGCATAGTAATACCTCCTTACTATTTTTGAGCTTCTGCTCCTCCTACAATCTCTGATATCTCTTGTGTTATCATTCCTTGTCTTATTCTATTATACTTAAGATTTAAAGATTGCAATATATCATTAGCATTTTGCGTTGCTCCATCCATAGCAGTCATTCTAGCATTTTGTTCACTAACTTTTGAATGCAACATAGCTCTTCTTAATTTACTCTTAAAATATACATCTAAACTTGAATTTAAAACCTCTTCTAAACTAGGTTCAATTAATAATTGTTCTGACTTTATATTTTCCATTTCTATTGGGAATAGCTTTTCTATTTTTACTTCCTGCTTTATAGGAGATTTAAATTCTGTAAATACTATATTAACTTCACCTATTTCTCCAGTTTTAAACATATATAAAGCATCCTCATATATAGATCTTACTTCTTTTATTGTAGGTATGTCAGGAATTTCTACATATTCTCTAACTGTATCAAAGCCATATTTTCTCATATAAGAAATACCTTTGCTTCCTGCAACAACTATTCTAGCTGATTCTTTATCCTTAATCATTTCATTCATATTATTAGCTATATTCCCATTAAAGCCTCCACAAAGACCTGTATCAGAAGCTATAACAATATATAGTTTATCTAAATCTTTAGAAGCTTTTTTAAAGAAAGAACTTTCATATTCCTCTGGTAATGCTGACATTAGATTATATAATATCTCTTCACATAATTTATAGTGTTCTTCATTATCATTAAGCTCTTTTCTTGCTTTTCTAAGTTTAGAAGTGGCTACAAGATTCATAGCTTTTGTTATCTTTCTTGTACTTTCAACCGACTTTATTCTTCTCTTTATTTCTATAAGTCCTGCTGATCCCAAATTTCCACCTCCTAAAGAAGTGCATAGCTATTTAAGCTATGCATCTTGTAAGAATAATTTCTTAAACTCTACTATAGAGTTCTCTAATTCTATTTTTATTTCATCAGTTAATGATTTTACATCTACTATTTTCTTTAACAAATCTCTGTGGTGAGTATCAACATATTCTAGAAGTTCTCTCTCAAACTTTCTAACATCGCTAACTTTTATATCTGATAAGAAATCTTTTACTATTGCATATAAAATCACAATTTGTTCTTCTACTTCCATAGGTGAGTATTGGTCTTGCTTTAATACTTCTACCAGTCTCTTACCTTTTTCAAGTCTCTTTTTAGAATCTTTATCTAAATCCGAACCAAACTGAGCAAAAGATTCAAGCTCTCTATATTGAGCTAATTCAAGTCTTAACGTTCCTGAAACTTGTTTCATTGCTTTAATTTGAGCATTTCCACCAACTCTTGATACTGATATACCTGCATTAACTGCTGGTCTTTGTCCAGAGTGAAACAAATCAGATTCTAAGAATATTTGACCATCTGTTATTGATATAACATTGGTTGGTATATACGCAGTTACATCTCCTGCCAATGTTTCTATTATTGGAAGAGCTGTTAGTGATCCTCCTCCGTTTTCCTTAGATAACTTTGCAGCTCTTTCTAAAAGCCTTGAATGAATATAGAAAACATCTCCTGGATAAGCTTCTCTACCTGGTGGTCTTCTAAGTAGTAATGACATAGTCCTATAAGCTACTGCATGTTTAGAAAGGTCATCATATATTATAAGTACATCTTTTCCTTGGTTCATAAAATACTCACCCATGCTACATCCTGCATAAGGAGCTAAATATTGTAACGGTGCTGATTCTGATGCTGTACCACTTACAACTATTGAATAATCTAAGGCTCCAAATTCCTCTAAGGTATTAACTATATTTGCAACTGTTGATTGTTTTTGTCCAATAGCAACATATATACAAATTACATCTTTCCCTTTTTGATTTATTATTGTATCTAGAGCTATAGCAGTTTTACCCGTTTGTCTATCTCCAATTATAAGTTCTCTTTGACCTTTTCCTATTGGAATCATAGAGTCTATTGCTTTTATTCCAGTTTGCAGCGGTTCCTTAACAGAGCTTCTATCTATAATACTAGGAGCTGGAACTTCTATAGGTCTATAACCCGAATTATTTATTGGTCCTTTACCATCTATCGGAGCTCCAAGTGAGTTAACTACTCTTCCTAATACCGCTTCTCCTACTGGTACTTCAACAATTTTATTTGTTCTTTTAACTATGTCGCCTTCTCTAATTCCCTCTTCTGATCCTAAAAGAACGCAACCTACATTATCTTGCTCTAAGTTTAAAGCCATACCATAAATATTGTTAGGGAATTCTAGTAATTCACCTTCCATACAATCATCTAATCCATAAACTCTTGCCACACCATCACCAATTTGTATTATAGTTCCTGAGTCTACAGTTTTTATTTCTTTTTCATATCTTTCAATTTCCTTTTTAATTATGGAAGTTATTTCTTCAGGCTTAATATTCATACCTTCACCTCTATTCTGTTCTAAGCATTAATTCCTTTAGTTCCTCTAATTTAGATTTAACAGTTCCATCTATAACATCATTATTAATTCTTACATATATTCCACCAAGAATACTTTCATCAATAACTTTCTCTAGTATAATATGCTTATTATATTTTTTTCTAATGTAGCTATTAAATTATTAAACTCTTCTTCATTTAAGGGAACTGTAGTTTTTACTATACCACTTAGAGTGTTTTTTCTCTCTAAATAAATTTTTTCCATTTCTCTAAGTTTTTCTTTTAAATAAAGTATTCTATCTTTTCTATAAGAATTAATAAAAATGATAATAATTCCTCATCTATATGCCCTTTAAAAATATTTATAAAGGTCCTCTTTTTCTTTTTAGTACTAATTTGAGGGTGTTTAATTACTTCGTAGAATTCATTATTTGTATCTATAAGACTGCATATTTCACGTAAATCTTGTAGATACTGTTGAACTTTCCCTTTTTGTTCTGCTACTTCATATAGAGCTAGTGCATATCTACGGTCTAAATATTCATACATTATGAATTACCTACCTTAGTTATAAATTCTCCAATTAGCTCTCTATTCTTTTCTTCATCTATATTCTTTTCTATAACTTTTTTAGAAAGTTCGATAGCTAAATCTATAGCTTCTTTCTTTAACTGATATTCTACTTTTTCTTTTTCTCTATTTATTTCAACCTTAGCTCTTTCTAAAATGATTTTAGCTTCTTGATTTGCTTCTTCTACTATCTCATCATAAATCTTTTCAGCCTTTTGCTTATGTCTTTCTGTAATTAATTTCCCTTCTTCTCTAGCATTTTTTAATATTCTTTCATTTTCTATTGCTAACATTCTAGCTTTTTCAGCTTCTTCTTCAGCATTATCTAGTTGCTCATTGATAAGATTTTCCCGTTCATCAATAATAGCCTTAACTTTATCAAAAAACATATATTTTAAAACTACAAAAAGAATAATAAAGTTAATAATAGTAGCTATAAGGGTACTAGGGTTTATTTTCATTAACATATATTACCGCCTCCCTTCTGGAGCCCTAAGACACTATTTTAAAACAAATATTAAAAGAATTGATACTAATAATCCATAAATTGCAGTTGCTTCTGCGAAAGCAGCTCCAAGCATTAATGCAGTAGTGATTTTACCACTTGCTTCTGGTTGTCTTGATATTCCTTCTACAGCTTTAGCTGTTGCATTTCCTATTCCTATTGCTGCTCCTATACCTACTAATACTGCTATAGCAGCTGCTATTGCTCTCATTGATGTTGTGTCCATAATAAAAATCCTCCTTTAAAATAAAACAATATGATATTATATAATTAAAAATTAATATATAAGTTGTAATAAATACTCCACACTTAAATAAGTTTATAAAATCGTAACGGTGTAGATTATTAATTGGAACATATATATAAATACTTAAACAAAATTAGTGTTCTGAGTGTTCTGAATGTTCTGCAATCATTTTAATATTAATCATAGTTAACATTATAAATATAACTGTTTGAATACCACCATCAAAAATGTCAAAGTATGCATGTAATGGTACTGGTATTCCTATTTGAGCTATAAATCCTATATGATGTAATGCCTCATAACATAATTCTACCAAGAATGTCGCTGCAAGAATATTACCAAATAATCTTAGTGACAATGATATTGGTAGCATTATCCTTTCTAATATATTTATTGGTGTAATTATAGCAATAGGGAATGTATACCCTTTAAAATAACTTTTAAATCCACACTTACGTATTGTATAAAACTGTACCATGTAAAATGTAATTAAGGCTAATCCTATTGTCACACTAAAGTTTTTGGTAGGTACAGGTAGTCCTACTAATCCAGTAAAGTTCATAAATAATAAGAATACTGCTAAACTTCCTATAAAAGGAATAAGCTCTAAAAATTCTTCTCCCATATTGGCAGTAACTACATTTTTTAACATAGTATATATATATTCTACTACAGCTTGTTTTTTATTAGGTCTAAGTTTCATATTTCTTGTTGCCCATATAGATACAATAGCTATTATTATAATAGTTATCCATTGAATTACCACCTCTGGAGCTAAATCAATCTTAATAGGTCCAATAACATAAGACCATATTGGTTCTAGTTGTTCCACCTAATCACTTCCTTTCCCCGTCTTTATCCAATAAAATATTATTACAGCAAAATGTAATATATAGCCTATAAGATATGTTATAAGTTGTATTAAATTATTCAAAAATGGCAATGCTATAATAATGATGATTAGTATTCTTATTATATAGCTAAGAATTAATATTGTTTTTTTGTCATTTTTTAATGAGTACTCTAAAATTAATCCGCTAGCTATAGTATTTAATAATGCTATCACTATCCCTAATGCAAAAATTAAGGCCACTTTTAAATCAATCAGAATAGATAATATAAGTGCAAAAATGAATACAATCATTAAATCATATTTTATTAATTTTGATACCATCTTATTCATTTCTCTACTCATCTTATCTTCACCTCGAACTAACTCTTGTTATTATAGTACTCTAAAAACATTAATGAAAATGTGATTTTAATTGATATAACCCTTTTAATCGCTATATTAGGTTGTTATAAGAAGTTATGTTGATTTTGCTTACTTCGATTCACTTTTGTTTACATTTTCTTAACATATAGCTAAATTAAAAGAATATTATTCATTTTTCAGAATATTTTAATTATTGAATTTATATTTTCCCAGTCATGATATCATTTTCATATTAAGTTTTATATATATTTTTTTCCAACAATTGTATTTATCGCCTTTTATAGTGCTAAAAAAAACTTATTTTTCTATTTATAAGTTATAATTATAATTATAAAAA
>NZ_ASRV01000159.1 GCF_000401215.1 Clostridium sartagoforme AAU1
AATTNTTTNTATTATATATATTATAATAATAAATAGTAATAAATAATTAATTGTTTATTACTTTATTTTATTTTAATTTTTTTAATTTTAGTTAATAACATATATAATTACTTTTTATTTATTATTAGTTATTATTACAAATAAAGTTATTTAATCACCTATTTATATAATATTGTTTTCTATTTCTTGCTTTATAATTCATAAAAAATAAACTTTCGATATTTTATTATCGAAAGTTTATACAATTCATATTCTATTTTGACTATTTTCTTTCAACTATAAGTGCTGTTCCCATTCCTCCACCTATACATAAAGTTGCTAAACCCTTTTTAGCATCTCTTTTTTGCATTTCGTGTAGTAATGTAACCAATATTCTAGCACCTGATGCTCCTACTGGATGACCTAATGCAATAGCTCCTCCATTTACATTAACTTTATTCATGTCAAAGTTTAAGTCTTTTGCTACTGCTAAACTTTGTGCTGCAAATGCTTCATTAGCTTCTATTAAATCTAAATCTTCTATTTTTAAATTTGCTACTTCTAAAGCTTTCTTAGTTGCATGGAATGGACCATATCCCATTATTGATGGTTCTAATCCTCTTTGTCCATAAGAAACTATTTTAGCTAATGGAGTTATTCCTAATTCTTCCGCTTTTTCAGCGCTCATTACTACAAAAGCGGCAGCTCCGTCATTTATTCCTGATGCATTTGCAGCTGTCACTGTACCATCTTTTACAAAAGCTGGCTTTAATTTAGCCATTCCTTCAATTGTAGCTCCAAACCTTGGATATTCATCTGTATCAAAAATCTTTGGATCTCCTTTTCTTTGAGGAATAACTACCGGTACTATTTCATCTTTGAATCTTCCCTCTTTAATTGCTGCTTCTGCTTTTAATTGAGAATTAAGTGCAAATTGATCTTGCTCTTCTCTTGTTAAGTTCCACTCTTTAGCTATGTTTTCTGCTGTTACTCCCATATGATAATTATTAAATGCATCCCACAATGCATCATTTATCATAGAGTCAACCATTTTTCCATCTCCCATTCTTTGACCCCATCTTGATGTCTTTAATAGGTACGGAGCTTGAGACATGTTTTCCATACCACCTGCCACAACTATATCTGCATCTCCAGCTTTTATCATTTGAGCTGCTAATGCAACTGTTCTTAATCCTGATCCACAAACTTTATTTATTGTCATTGCAGGAACTTCTACTGGTAATCCAGCCTTTACTGCTGCCTGTCTTGCAACATTTTGTCCAAGACCTGCTTGAATTACATTACCCATTACTACTTCTTCTACTAATTCACCCTTTATACCTGCTTTAGCTACTGCTTCCTTTATTACTATTGCTCCTAAATCTGCTGCTGACACATCTTTTAAGCCTCCCCCGAAAGACCCAATAGCAGTTCTTACAGCGCTTGCAATTACTACTTCTCTCATAATTTACATCCTCCTCTATATAATTAAAATAATTTCATGTTTGTTAAACAATTAACATAATTTAATTATACCACTTTCTCCCTTTTAATCAACTAGAATTTCATCTTTTTATTCTTTATCTTATAAATTCTTCAGTTTCTACCATTCTTATTGAAAAATACTTCTCTATTATATCCGCAATTCTTCTTGATGCAAAACCATCCCCATATGGATTAGCCGCTTTACTCATTTTCATATACTCATCTTTGTTATTTATTAAATTATTAGCTTCTGCTACTATTTTATTGATATCTGTTCCAACTAATTTTACTGTCCCATATTCTACAGCCTCTGGCCTTTCTGTAACATCTCTAAGCACTAATACAGGTTTTCCTAGATGGGGAGCTTCTTCTTGTAGTCCGCCTGAATCTGTCATTACCATAAAACACTTATTCATTAAATTGTGAGTTTCATTAGTGTCTAATGGAGGTAATAGATGAACTCTTTCTTTATTTCCTAATTTGCTGTAAACAACATCCTTTACTACTGGGTTTAAATGAACTAAATATATAAGTTCAACATCTTTATTTTCATCAACTATTTTATTTAATGCTTCACAAATATTATCTATTCCTTCTCCCCAATTTTCTCTTCTATGGGCAGTTACCATTATTATTTTTTTGTTTTTGAAATCTATTTCATTTAATATGTCATTATCAAATATATAATCATCTTTAACTGTATGAGCCATAGCATCAATAACTGTATTTCCTGTTATATAAATATCATTCTCGCTTACGCCTTCTCTTAAAAGATTAGCTTTAGAGCCTTTTGTTGGTGCAAAATGTAAATCAGCTAAAGCTCCCGTAAGTTTTCTATTCATTTCTTCTGGAAATGGAAAATATTTATCAAATGTCCTAAGGCCTGCTTCTACGTGTCCAACTTTAATTTGTTGATAAAAAGCTGCAAGCGCGCCTGAAAATGTAGTAGTTGTATCTCCATGAACTAATATCATATCTGGTTTTTCCTGTATAAATATTTCTTCTAATCCCTCTAATACTTTATTAGTTATTCCTGTTAAAGTCTGCTTACTTTTCATAATATTTAAGTCAAAATCTGGTTTTATATCAAAGTAATCTAATACTTGGTCTAGCATTTCTCTATGTTGAGCTGTGACACAAACTTTAGAGTCTATTCCTTCCCTTTTTTCTAACTCTTTTACTAAAGGTGCCATTTTTATTGCCTCTGGCCTAGTTCCAAATATAGTTATTACCTTTTTTTTATTCATTTTAGGTTCCTCCTAATTAAATTATAAAATTATTATTTTTTCACTACTATATACTATTTCTATTTTACATAGTCTTTATTCAGTTCTATAATTTTAGTCTACAAATATGTAGTATATATAATTATACACTTTATACTTTACATAAACAAATTTTGATGTCTTTTTTAATATTATTTTAAGATAACGAAGTTCACATATATAACTTTAATTATTATGTTACTCTTCTATAATTAAAATCAAATTTGCGTATCTTTATAATGCCTAATAAAAAATCATAAAAA
>NZ_ASRV01000160.1 GCF_000401215.1 Clostridium sartagoforme AAU1
TAAATTTAAATTTAGCTTCTCACTTAAGACTTCTAAAAGAATTGCTGGTTTATTTTACTTAACTTATTTTCTGTTCAATTTTCAAAGATCTTGTCACATAAGCGACTTCTACATCTTAACATCTCAAGTATTCATTGTCAATATTTTTTTATTAAACAATTGTTTCTTAAGAACATTGATTATTCTATCATAGCTTCACTTATCTAAAAATATATATAATCCGTTTATTTAAGATTATTTTTTATTTTCACTATATTTTATTAATATATCTTTATTTCTCATATATTGATACTCGTGGATATGTGTAAGATTAATACCTTAAAATTAGAATTCTACAGAATTAAATTGTAGAATTTTAAAAGTATTAGTATTATAATATATTTGTTTATTGAATTTGTAATAAGCATCTATAGCTCAGTTGGATAGAGCGTTGGACTTCGAATCCAGTGGTCGGGGGTTCAAATCCCTCTAGGTGCACCATTTTTATATTTTGCAAAATAAAATTTCTATTTCACAAATCACAATTCACAGAATTCAAATTATAAGGATTTAAAGAGAACAGAAATTTAAAATTAGGGCAATAGATAAGTTTATGTACAACTATTTATCTATTGCCTTTTTTTTGCATGACTAGTTGGTAAGTTTAAAATAATAGATACTTTGTACAAGTAAACTGTGAATTCTAAGCTGTGCACTAAATAAATTGTTTTACAATTTATAAATATTTCAATATTATAAAAGAAATAGGCTTAACCTTAATCTTGCTTCCTTCTATATAGTAAAGCCCTTCTTCATTTATATCCTCTTTGTCTGCTATTACTTCAAACTTACTATGGTCTAGTTCTACCTCGACTTCATTTTTATTAGAATTGAATATAACTGCTATTTTTCCTAAATTATCTCCTACTTTGTCCCCATTAGCTATATATCCAACTATATTATTCTCATTAAAGTTCTCTCCTATATTTAAGAATGAAATATTTTTTTGTATATCTACTGATGATTTCATTTTAAATACTTCGTGTTTTTTTCTTAAATTAATCAGTTTTTTGTAATAATTAAAAACATCTATATACTTTTCTTTTCTCTTCCAATCAAATTTATTAATGCAATCAGGCGATTTATAGCTATTTTCTATTAAATTGTTATTTTTATCTTTCTTAGTTCTTAGTATTTCATCTCCTGAATGTATAAATGGAATTCCTTGTGATGTTAGTACTATAGCTGCTGCCATTTTATTCATATCTTTTTTTTCTTCCTCCGATGATGAAGTTTCAACTAAACATATCTTATCCCATAAAGTATAATTATCATGAGCTGATGTATACGTTATAACTTGATATGGTTCCTTTGCCCAATACTCATCTGAATAAATAACTTTATTGTAATCTATATCTTTATGCTTTATAGATGCGATTATACCAAACTTTATACTTTCTTCAAGATCTGATTCTCCGTTTATAAACCCACCTTTTTCTTTTTGAAAAACGTCTCCTTTTATTGCATCTCTTATATCATCGCTAAAAGCTCCTATTTGTAATTTATCAAATTTTTTTATATTTTTTTTAAGAGTTAACTTATCATCAGATAATGGTGAATCATCCGCCTTCCAACCTTCTCCATAAATTAGTATATTTTTATTTATCTTACTAAGTTCTTCTCTAATCCTCTTCATTGTATCCATATCATGTAGAGCCATCAAATCAAATCTAAATCCATCTATTTTGTATTCTTTTGCCCAATATATGATAGAGTCAACAATAAACTTTCTTACCATATACCTTTCTGATGCTATTTCATTTCCACAACCTGATCCATTTGAAAAATTTCCATCTCTTTTTTGTCTATAATAGTAATTTGGGAAACTCATGTTAAAGTTAGAATTTTCTGTATCAAAGGTATGATTATACACAACATCCATAATAATTTTAATATTATTTTCATGTGCCTTTAATATCATTTCCTTAAATTCTTTTATTCTCACTTCCGCTAAATAAGGATTTGTAGAATAAGAACCTTCTAAAGAATTATAATTTAGCGGATCATATCCCCAATTATATTCTAATTCACTAAATTTTTCTTCATCTACAGTTTTATAATCAAAACTCGGCATTAATTGTATTGTGTTTATTCCAAGTTCTTTTAGATGATTAAATCCAGTTGTTATATTATCAGTTTTATTTATTTCTTGAGTTAATCCTTTAAATTTTCCCCTTATATTTTGGTCAACTAAAGAGTTTTTATCTATTGTAAAATCTCTTATATTTAATTCATATATAATTGAATCTAAAGGATCAAATGATGGAATTCTATGATTTTCCCAACCTTTTGGATTAGTACTATCTAAATTTATTACCATTCCTCTTTTTCCATTAACACCTACTGCCTTAGCATAGATATCAACTACTTCATTTATTTCTCCATTGATATTAACTAAATAGTTATAATACTCACCATGTAAGTCTCCTTCTACTATGATTTCAAAAACTCCTCTATCTGTTTTTTTCATTTCTATAATGTCTATAGAATCTCTAGAGTAGTCATAGCCTTCTTTTCCATAAAGCTTTAATTTCATATTTTCTGCTAGTGGAGACCATATCCTAAAAATAGTTTGTTTTTTCGTATAAATAGCTCCTAACTCTTCTTCGTATTTATATAAACTATCAAGTTCATCATAATTAAAATTCATACTACCACCCTTTCCTTTAATAATTGTATTATATCTCTAAAATATATTATTTTTAGTTACTATAATAACATTTGTGTAAGAATACAAATATTATAGTAAATTAT
>NZ_ASRV01000161.1 GCF_000401215.1 Clostridium sartagoforme AAU1
GGAGCGGGTGATGAGAATCGAACTCACGTAACTTGCTTGGAAGGCAAGGGCTCTACCATTGAGCTACACCCGCATAATATGGAGCGAAAGACGGGACTCGAACCCGCAACATTCACCTTGGCAAGGTGACGCTCTACCATTGAGCCACTTCCGCTTATTTTAGTTTAAAATATGGTGCAGATGAAGGGAGTCGAACCCCCACGCCAATGGCGCTAGATCCTAAGTCTAGTGCGTCTGCCAATTCCGCCACATCTGCATATATTTTGGTGGCTTACCCGGGAATCGAACCCGGTACACCTTGATTAAAAGTCAAGTGCTCTACCGATTGAGCTAGTAAACCAAGTTGGCTGGGATAGCAGGATTTGAACCTACGAATACCGCAGTCAAAGTGCGGTGCCTTACCGCTTGGCGATATCCCAGCGAATGGGGTGAACGATGGGACTCGAACCCACGACAACCAGTGCCACAAACTGGCGCTCTACCAACTGAACTACGTTCACCA